>NZ_JASHFI010000005.1:0-117790 GCF_047460875.1 Streptococcus infantis
AAGCTTCTCTAAGCTATAGCCTTGTTTTCTAAGTTCATAGATCTGAACTTTATCATCATAAGTTAATTTCATAATAAAAACACCCCAAAAGTTAGATTTTTATGTCTAACTTTTGGGGTGCAGTTCAGTGACTGACGTTTTTAAAATGATTATTTAGCTAAACCTTCAGCAATCTTGTCAAGGTTGTATTTCATCATGTTGTAGTAGCTGTCGCCTTCTTTACCTTGTTCTGCGATAGAGTCAGTAAAGATTTGTGCGTAGATTGGGATGTTTGTGTCTTGTGAAACAGTCTTCATTGGACGATCATCGACACTGGACTCAACAAATAGTGATGGGACTTTCATTTGGCGAAGTTTTTCAACCAAGGTCTTGATTTGGTCAGGAGTTCCTTCTTCTTCAGTATTGATTTCCCAAATATAGGCACTTGGGACACCGTAGGCTTTAGAGAAGTATTTGAAGCATCCTTCACTGGTTACGATGAGTTTTTTCTCAGCAGGAATATTGTCGAATTTAGCTTTAGCTTCCTTGTCAAGTTTGTCTAGCTTATCAGTATATTCTTTGAGATTTTTTTCGTAAAATTCTTTGTTGCTAGGGTCTTTAGCGCTCAATTGTTTTGCGATGTTTTTAGCAAAGATGATCCCATTTTCAAGGTTGAGCCAAGCGTGTGGGTCTTCTTTGCCTTTTTCGTTTTGACCTTCAAGGTAGATAACATCAACGCCTTCGCTGACTGCAAAGTAGTCTTTGTTTTCAGTTTTCTTGGCATTTTCTACCAATTTTGTAAACCAAGCATTTCCACCTGTTTCAAGGTTGATACCGTTATAGAAAATCAAATCAGCTTGAGAAGTTTTCTTGACGTCTTCAGGTAGTGGTTCGTATTCGTGTGGGTCTTGACCAACAGGAACGATACTGTGAAGATCAATCTTGTCACCAGCAATATTTTTAGTAATATCAGCGATGATTGAGTTTGTAGCAACAACTTTTAGTTTTTGACCAGAAGCTGCATCTTTTTTTCCACTAGCACATGCTACAAGAGCAATGACGGAAAGAAAGAGAACGAGTAATGTACCTAATTTTTTCATTAGATCCTCCAATTTATTGGGGCTTTGCCCCTTATTTTAACAAATGTTTATTTTTCAGTTTCAAATATCGTTGTTTTGGAGCGATAAAGAAGCTAATGAGAAAGAAACTAGCAGCTGTAAGCACGATACTAGAACCTGCCGCAACGTTAAAGCTATAGCCGATAAAGAGTCCCAAAACTGAAGCTGTAGCTCCAAAGGTTGAGGAAAGGAAAATCATACTTTTCAGGCTATTAGCATAGAGATAAGCAGTTGCAGCTGGGGTAATCAGCATGGCTACAATCAGGATAGTTCCGACACTTTGCATGGCTGTCACAGACACGAGAGTTAGGAGTACCATGAGTAAGTAGTGATAGAAATTGACAGGCATTCCCATGGCTTTAGCCAAGAGTTCATCAAAGGACGTTATCAAGAGTTGCTTGAAGAAAATCCAGATTAACAAGAGAATGGCTGCCCCTACACCCATAGTAATAAACATATCTGTATCTTGAACAGCAAGAATATTACCAAAAAGGATATGGAAAAGGTCAGTTGAACTTTTAGCGACACTAATCAAGATGATACCGAGGGCTAAGAAAGAAGAAAAGGTAATGCCGATGGCGGTATCGCTTTTGACAATCGAGTTTCCCTTGATGTAGGTAATGATGATAGCAGCTAGCAGTCCAAAGACAATGGCTCCGATAAAGAAGTCAATGCCCAAGATGAAGGAGAGGGCTACACCTGGTAAGACAGCATGTGAAATGGCATCTCCCATGAGTGACATCCCACGTAGAATGATGAAACATCCTACAGCTCCAGCTACGACCCCGATAACAATAGCTGTTATCAAGGCATTTTGTAAGAAATGGAATTTTTGCAATCCATCGATAAATTCTGCAATCATAGGTCACCTCCATTGAAAAAGAGTCGATTACCGTAAGCTTCTTTGAGATTGGCTTGGGTAAAGGTTTCTTTGGTCGGACCAAAAGCAATCACTTCTCGATTGACAAGCAAGACTTGATCGAAGTAGTTGGGAACCTTGCTGAGGTCGTGGTGGACGATGAGAACCGTCTTCCCAGCTTTTTTCAGATCTCTCAGCGTATTCATGATGATTTCCTCACTGACTGAGTCAATCCCAACAAAGGGTTCATCTAAGAGGATATAGTCGGCTTCCTGCACCAAACATCTGGCAATCAAGACCCGCTGGAATTGACCTCCAGACAGTTGACTGATTTGCCGTTCAGCGTAGTCAGCTAGGTCGACGATTTCAAGGGCCTCTTGCACTTTCTTCCAATGTTTAGCATTTAAACTTCGAAAGAGAGGAATAGAGGGAAATAGTCCTAACGAGACGCATTCCTTGACCTTGATGGGAAAGTTGTAGTCGATATGAATTTTTTGTTCGACATAGGCGATTCGATGTAAGGATTTTTTAACTTCCTTGTCATCGAGAAATGCCTGACCTTGATGTGGGATAATTCCCAGCATACCTTTTAATAATGTTGATTTCCCAGCGCCGTTTGGGCCAATAATTCCGGTAATCGTTGGTCCTTGGAGCACTAGTGAAATATCCTTTAGTGCCAACGTTTCTTTGTAGGAGACACTGAGGTTTTCGATACGTATCATACAATTATATTCCTCCTATCTTTTAATATACATTAAAATAAAAATTAAGTCAAGTTAATTTTTGTAAATATTTAAAATATTAATAATGAAAACAATCAGGAGAAGATGGCATTTTTAATTGCAATCCCCAGGGATTTTTGCTAAGCTAAGAATAAGTGAAAAATGAAAGCGAGAACAAGATGACACGTTATCAAGATGATTTTTATGATGCTATAAACGGTGAATGGGAAAAGACTGCCGTCATTCCAGCTGATAAATCGAGAACAGGTGGTTTTATCGACCTTGACGAAGAAATTGAAGAGTTGATGCTAACGACAACCGACAAATGGTTGGCAGGTGAAGATGTGCCAGAAGATGCTATCTTGGCAAACTTTGTCAAGTACCATCGTATGGTCAGAGATTTTGACAAACGAGAAGCAGATGGAATCAAACCAGTCCTTCCTTTGCTTAAGGAATACCAAGATTTGAAAAGTTTTGCGGATTTCGCAGGTAAACTAGCAGCATTTGAATTAGCTGGCAAACCAAACTTCCTTCCATTTGGTGTATCACCAGACTTTATGGATGCTAGAACCAATGTTCTTTGGGCTAGTGCTCCAGGAACAATCTTGCCTGACACAACCTACTATGCGGAAGACCATCCACAGCGTGAGGAATTATTGAACCTTTGGAAAGAAAGTACTCGTAATCTTCTCAAAGCCTATAACTTCTCAGATGAAGAAATCGCAGATCTTTTAGAGAAACGATTGGAATTGGACCGTCGCATCGCAGCTGTCGTCCTTTCAAACGAAGAGAGTTCAGAATACGCCAAACTTTACCATCCATACGCTTACGAAGATTTCAAAAAGTTTGCGCCTGCCCTTCCATTGGATGACTTTTTCCAAGCAGTTATTGGGCAAACTCCAGATAAGGTTATCGTAGATGAAGAACGTTTCTGGCAAGCAGCAGAGCAATTCTATAGTGAAGAAGCTTGGCCTTTGCTCAAGGCAAGCTTGATTTTGAGTGTGGTCAATCTTTCAACGAGCTATTTGACAGACGAGATTCGTGTCTTGTCAGGTGCTTATGGACGTGCCCTTTCAGGAGTTCCAGAAGCCCAAGACAAGCGCAAGGCTGCTTACCACTTAGCCCAAGGACCTTTTAAACAAGCTCTTGGCCTTTGGTATGCCCACGAAAAATTCTCTCCAGAAGCCAAAGCAGACGTAGAGAAAAAAGTGGCGACCATGATTGACGTTTATAAGGAACGTTTGGCAAAAAACGACTGGCTGACTCCTGAAACTCGAGAAAAAGCCATCGTCAAACTCAATGTCATCAAGCCTTATATTGGTTATCCAGAAGAACTGCCAGCTCGCTATAAGGACAAGGTAGTGGATGAATCTGCTAGCCTCTTTGAGAATGCCCTAGCCTTTGCGCGTGTGGAAATTAAGCACAGCTGGAGCAAGTGGAATCAGCCGGTTGACTACAAGGAGTGGGGAATGCCAGCTCATATGGTGAATGCCTACTACAATCCACAAAAGAACTTGATTGTCTTCCCTGCTGCTATCTTACAGGCACCATTCTATGACTTGCATCAGTCATCTTCTGCCAACTATGGTGGTATTGGTGCAGTTATCGCCCATGAAATCTCTCACGCCTTTGATACTAATGGAGCTTCCTTTGATGAAAATGGAAGTCTCAAGGATTGGTGGACAGAGAGCGATTATGCAGCCTTTAAAGAAAAAACACAGAAGGTTATCGACCAGTTTGATGGTCAAGAATCTTACGGTGCAAAAATCAATGGGAAATTAACTGTATCCGAAAACGTTGCCGACCTAGGAGGAATTGCTGCAGCGCTAGAAGCTGCTAAGAGAGAACCAGACTTTTCAGCTGAAGAATTCTTCAACAACTTTGCGCGTATTTGGCGTATGAAAGGCCGTCCAGAGTTGATGAAACTCATGGCTAGCGTTGACGTACACGCGCCAGCTAAACTTCGTGTCAATGTCCAAGTTCCAAACTTTGATGACTTCTTTACGACCTATGATGTCAAAGAAGGCGACGGCATGTGGCGCTCACCAGAAGACCGCGTGATTATTTGGTAAAATGATTTCTCAACCAAGTATAATTTGGCGTTAATGACTTATGTTTGAAGTTTATCCATCTGAAAATGCAATGCTATCGAGGTTAACATGAAGAAATTTTTAATGATGCTTTCAGCTATTCTTTCGATTTCAGTTTTGTCATCTTGTGGTCTCAATAAAAATAATAGCAATACAGAACCTTCATCTGCACTATCATCTGTTTCCAAAGACGATAAGTCTAGTACATCAACAGAAGTAAAGACTGAAAATACAAGCGACTCCTTAACCAAGTCGTCACAATCAATTGCTGAAAATAAGAAGGAAACTGGACCAGATTTGTATAAAGAAGTGATTGAACGTTATAATCACTATACAGAGCTTTTACATCAAGGTAATAGAGAAGATTTATACGAGGAAAATAAACAGCACAAGATTGCTTCAGAAGAATATAGCATGATTTTCTCTCGAATGGATTATCAAAATGCACCAGACTTTAAATATGCCCTTCTTGATTTGAATAAGGATGGGCAAGATGAGTTACTTATTGGCGATGAAAAATTTGTTTCAGCCATTTATTATTTGGAAAATCAAAAACCAAACTTACTTCACACAGCTTATGTAGCTTCTGCAGGTGGTTTTCGCTCAGGCTTTGTTATTTACGAAAATGGTCTAGTCTCTTATGCAGACTGGCAGTCAACTCGTCCAGAAATGAACCTGGCTCTATATTCGTTTGATAAAAATGGAGTGCAGAAGATTAAAGAAGCAACTATTCAAATCGGTGGTAATGAAAAAGCAGAGCAAGTTTTAGATATTTCTTCTGAAAAGCTTGATTTGTCTAACCTTGACTGGAAAGAATTGAATCCAGCTAATTAGTTTTGAATTATTTTTCTAGTCAATGTTGATTCTTCTGAGCAAGTAATGATGTAGAAATTGAAGCTACACAAAAACCAAGGATGATTGTCCTTGGTTTTTCTCTTGCTAGAAAAATGGATTAAAGGTTTTTTCGTGAGCGATGGTCGTAGCCGGACCATGTCCTGGATAGACATCGTAGTTTGGAAGGGTGAAGAGCTGGGTTTGGACACTATGAAGGAGTTGTTCCATACTACCAGTTGGCAAATCTGTCCGACCAATGGTTTCTCGGAAAAGGGCATCTCCCGTTAAGACCAAGTGTCCATCTGGGAAAACCAATGAAACTCCACCGATAGAGTGGCCTGGCGTTGGTAAGACTGTGAAGCGGAATTCTTCAATCTGGTATTCTTCATGAAAGACAAAGGTTTGTTCAGCTGGTTTGCAGATGACATCTGCCATATCGTCATGTCGAGGGAGACCAGAAAGATTATCAACAGGAGTATAGAGCCAAGATGCTTCACTTTCTGCCACATACACTGGAGGATTTCCAAAAGTATCTCTGACCAAGTCCAGACTCAAGATGTGGTCGTAGTGGGTGTGGGTCAGAAGAATGGCACAGACCGGTTTGTTGATGGTTTCGATAGTCTTGCGAATGGCCTCCCAATGGCTACCAGGATCAACTACAATCAGGTGTTGCTCCCCTTCAAGATAATAAGTATTTTCATAGGCGACAGGATTCACAGTTTTATGGATTTTCATAGGATTTCCTCTTTCAAAGATTTACAGTTTCTAGTATAACACAGAAGCACAAAATAAGGAATCAACAAAAGAGTCCCTCCATAAAGGAAGGGACTTTTAACTTTTTAAAAATGATTTTTCCAGGCTTGGAAGCGTGCATCCAATAGGAGTTGTGTCAGGTTTTTTAAGATTTCGACTTGCTCGGGCTCTAGTGTCTGGGCTTGAGAAACAAGTTGTCGAACATGGTCGATAGCATTTCTAGAAGATAAATCGTTGATGGAAGTGATTCCAGATTCTAGGATGGTTCCGAAAAAGAGATCAAAGTAGAGCTCTAGTTCTTCATCGGGCACACTGTCCACCCATTCCTTAAGAGTGTCTTTGATTTGGAGACTTTCGCTACTGATGGCCTCTAGTTGGACAAAGTGGTGTCCTTCAGTTAGCCAGCTGAAAGTATTGTGTTGAGCGATTCCACCGAGAGCCGTAGATTTGACGACGGTAGGAGTATCAGGAACTTCTAGCATCATGCCGATGACAGAACCTTGTGGGACATAACGGTGAAATTTAGGGATAACATCTTGATAACCAGTCGTTTCTGTCAGATGAGCCTGCAAACCAGGAGCATCGTAGGTATAAACTGCTGATATCTTTTCCTGCAATTCAGGTTGGATTTGACTAGCAGCATAGACGGCTAGATTCCCACCTTTAGAATGCCCAGCAAGAAGTACTTTTTGTTTTGGATATTGTTTAAAGAAATCTTCCAAGTATTTAAGAGCATGCTTTTGGGCAGGGATTTCCTTCATATAGGTCATATGGAAATCTTCCTTCCAGCCAATAATACTGTCGTCTGTGCCACGAAAGACAATGAGATAAGTATCTAGGTTCAGACGATAGGTCATAGCAGCGAACTGTTTCTGTTGCTCAGTGTCAATCTCGTTAATAAAGTTTGATAGCTTGCAATTTCTAAAACGTTTGTGTAGGGCAAGCTGGTCTAAAAGTTTCAGACGTTCTTTATTGGTCAGCATGGTACTTTCTCGAGGGACGCGTGTTGCGACATCGCTTAAACGATTGACAGGCTGGTCCAATAGGTTATCAAAAGGAAGATAAGTCAGCTCTGTCAAAGCAAGTACATCCAGTTCATTTAAAGGAAGATCATAAAAAGAATCGTATTGAACATCAGTTAGATAGTCAAAAATATTGGCCATGGGAATTCCTTTCTTAACTTTTATCATATCAGATTTGCATCAATTTCGCTAGTAGTCAGAAGAATTTTGCTATAATATAGAAAAAGGAGGAGCAGATGCATAAGATTTTACTAGTAGAAGATGATCCAGTAATCCGTCAGCAAGTTGGGAAAATGCTCTCTGAATGGGGTTTTGAAGTAGTCATGGTAGAAGACTTTATGGAAGTTCTGACGCTATTTGTTCAAACTCAACCTCATCTGGTTCTCATGGATATCGGTTTGCCTCTCTTTAATGGTTATCATTGGTGTCAGGAAATTCGCAAGATTTCCAAAGTTCCTATTATGTTTCTGTCTTCAAGAGACCAGGCTATGGACATCGTTATGGCTATTAATATGGGAGCAGACGATTTTGTGACCAAGCCTTTTGACCAGCAGGTACTTTTAGCTAAGGTACAAGGATTATTGCGTCGCTCTTATGAGTTTGGACGGGATGAGAGTCTCCTAGAGTATGCTGGAGTTATTCTCAATACCAAGTCTATGGATGTGCATGTCAATGGCAAAGCTATCAGCCTAACCAAGAATGAATTTCAGATTTTACGAGTTTTATTTGAGCATGCTGGAAATATCGTAGCGCGTGATGATTTGATGCGGGAACTCTGGAACAGTGACTTTTTTATCGATGACAATACCTTATCTGTTAATGTCGCTCGTTTGCGCAAGAAACTGGAGGAAGAAGGTTTGATTGGTTTTATCGAAACCAAGAAAGGGATAGGGTATGGATTGAAACATGCTTGAACTTAAAAGTTTTTTTCTAGCTTATATCCGTTCGCGTAGCCGTTTTTTTGCTTTTATTCTTGCTCTTACAGGTTTGCTTTTTCTCTTTGAAATCTTGTTTGATAAGCAAGGGCCCTACTTTAACTATTTCTTCTTTCTATCTACATTTTTGACATTTTTGTTTTTGGTATTTGATTTCTTGATAGAATTGCAACGTTATCGTAAGGAATTGCTCTATGGCGAAAGAAAAGCTAAGTCACCAATGGAAGTCCTTCTAACTGAAAAATTAGAGAAAAGCGAATCTGAACTCTATCAAAAGAAATCAGATGCTGAAAACCGCTATAATGATTTGGTGGACTACTATACACTCTGGGTTCATCAGATAAAAACACCAATTGCAGCCAGTAAACTCCTAGTGAGCGAGGTGGCGGATCGCCAACTGAAGCAACAGATGGAGCAGGAAATTTTTAAGATTGATTCCTATACCAACCTCGTTCTCCAATATCTACGCTTAGAAAGCTTCCATGATGATTTGGTGTTGAAGAAAGAAAATATAGAAGATCTGGTCAAGGAAGTCATTCGCAAATATGCCATTTTCTTTATCCAGAAAAACCTAAGTATTAATATGCATGACTTGGACAGAAGGATTGTGACGGATAAAAAATGGTTGTTGGTGGTCATTGAACAAATCCTTTCAAATAGTCTCAAGTATACTAATGAAGGTGGAATTGAAATCTACATGGAAGGTTCAGACCTTTGCATAAAAGATACTGGTATTGGTATCAAAAACAGTGATCGGTTGCGAGTCTTTGAACGTGGATTTTCAGGATATAATGGTCGAATGACCCAGCAGTCATCTGGACTTGGGCTCTATCTAACCCAGAAAATCAGCCAAGAATTAGGACATCAGATTCAAATAGAATCCGAACTTGGGCAAGGAACAACTGTGAGGATTAAGTTCTCTGAAGTGGATTTACTGATTGAATGAAAAGAATTGTGAAGAGCTTGGAAGAAACCTTTCAAGCTCTTCTTTAGACCTTGATATAGTGAGAAAAAGGCTTCAATTATTTAAAAATGTAATCTTACAAAAATGTAAGATTAAAGGCTTCTTTTGTAAGGTTATGTTATGGCAAGCCCTCTTTTTTTGGAGTAAACTTAGAGCATAAAGAAAAAGGAGAGGAACCATGAAAACAATTTTACAAAAGAAACAAACAAGTAAGCCGAGTCCAAGGGATATCGAGCGAGTTCAAATCGGCATCGAAATGATGCAAGCTCAGTTTCAATTAATGGGATATTAAAAAGGAGAAGTTAAAATGACACTATTAGATGTAAAACACGTTCAAAAGATTTATAAAACTCGCTTTCAAGGCAACCAAGTAGAAGCTCTGAAAGATATTCACTTTACCGTTGAAAAAGGCGACTACGTCGCTATCATGGGTGAGTCTGGGTCTGGTAAATCTACTCTACTGAATATTCTAGCTATGCTTGACAAGCCAACGCGTGGCCAGGTCTTCCTAAATGGAACTGACACAGCTACCATTAAAAATTCTGAAGCATCAAGCTTCCGTCGTGAAAAGTTAGGCTTTGTCTTCCAAGACTTCAATTTGTTAGATACGCTTTCTGTTAAAGACAATATCTTACTCCCTTTGGTATTGTCTAGAAAGCCTATTACAGAAATGATGAAAAAATTGGTCGTGACGGCCGAAAATCTTGGCATCAATCAATTGCAGGAGAAGTACCCTTATGAAATCTCTGGAGGGCAAAAACAAAGGGTAGCAGTTGCACGGGCTATCATCACAGAACCAGAAATTCTCCTTGCTGATGAGCCAACAGGTGCCCTAGACTCTAAATCATCTGCTGCCCTCCTTGATATCTTTGATCAGATCAACGAGCAAGGGCAAACCATTCTCATGGTGACCCACTCAACAGCAGCTGCTAGCCGTGCAAAACGTGTTCTTTTCATCAAGGACGGTATTCTCTATAATCAAATCTACCGTGGTGAAAAGACGGATCGTCAGATGTTCCAAGAAATTTCTGACACCTTGACTGTTATGGCAAGTGAGGTGAACTAGTATGTTTCGATTAACCAATAAGTTGGCCATATCCAACTTAATCAAAAACCGCAAACTCTATTATCCGTTTGCTTTGTCTGTCATTTTGGCAGTCACTATCAGCTATCTCTTTTACTCCCTAGCCTTTAATCCTAAAATTGTGGATTTGCGTGGTGCATCTTCTATACAATTTACCCTACAACTAGGGCTTGTCGTTGTGACACTTGCATCTGCCATTATCGTGCTTTATGCCAACAGTTTTGTCATGAAAAATCGCTCCAAAGAACTGGGTGTATATGGCATGTTGGGCTTAGAAAAGCGCCATTTGATTGGTATGACCTTTAAGGAACTCTTGATATTTGGGCTAGTAACAGTCACTGCCGGGATTGGAATTGGTGCCCTCTTTGATAATCTGATTTTCGCTTTGCTACTTAAACTTGCAAAGATGAAGGTAGAGTTAGTTGCAACTTTCCAATGGTCTGTAGTGCTTTCAATCCTTCTGGTATTCGGTTTTATCTTTTTAGTCATCGTTTTCCTGAACGCTGTACGCATTATCCGTATGGATGCTCTTCAGCTTTCTAGAGAAAAAGCGAAGGGTGAGAAGAAGGGGCGTTTCCTAGTTCTTCAGACGCTTGTAGGGCTAATTACTCTAGGTGGTGGCTACTACCTAGCACTAAGCGTAACAGATGCTTTCAAAGCTGTCGCTACTTTCTTTATTGCGGTTATGTTAGTTATTGTAGGGACCTATCTCTTATTCAATGCTGGTATTACAGTTTTCTTACAGTTGCTCAAGAAAAACAAGAGATATTACTACCAACCTAATAATCTCATTTCTGTTTCTAACCTTATCTTTCGTATGAAGAAAAATGCTGTCGGATTAGCAACCATTGCCATCCTTTCAACCATGGTTTTGGTTACTATGTCTGCAGCTACTAGTATCTACAACGGATCTGAGAATATGAAAAAACTCATGTATCCTCACGATTTTGATGTTAAGGGACAACATGTAGAAGTTGAGGATTTAGACAAGCTTTTGACTCAATACGCTAGCGAAAAGAACCTAACCATCAGCAATAAGGACGTCCTCAATTATGCAAGTTTCGGTCTTTCGAGTCAAGAGGGGACCAAATTAACCATCTTTGAAAAAGGGCAAAACAATGTCATGCCTAAGACAGTCTTCCTGGTTTTTGATCAAAAAGATTATGAAAAAATGACTGGACAAAAGCTGAACCTTACTGGTAACGAAGTAGGACTTTGGGCTCGAAATGACCAACTTAAAAATCAGAAAGCATTTAGTCTGAACAATCAGGACTATACGATCAAGCAAGAAATCCAGCAGGATTTTATTGCCAATCATGTTTCTAATCCCTATGTACTATTGGTATCGGATTATAACTATCTTGTAGTAGCTGATATTCAAAGTTTTTTGGAACAGTACCAGGATTCAGCTGTATACACACAGCTCTACGGTGGTATGGATGTAACAGCTAGTCTAGAGGAACAGTTAAAGCTATCTGATGATTTTGAGGAGTTTGTAAATAATTTTAGTCATAATCTCAAAAATGAAGACGGCATGGTTTATGGTGGAGGCACTGCAAGTGACGCAATTGCCCAAATGAATGCTCTCTTTGGAGGAGTTCTCTTTATTGGTATTTTCCTCTCTATCATCTTTATGATTGGAACTGTACTCGTTATCTACTATAAACAAATCTCAGAAGGTTATGAGGATCGTGAACGCTTTGTCATCCTACAAAAAGTGGGCTTGGATCAAAAACAAATCAAACAAACCATTAACAAGCAGGTCTTGACTGTTTTCTTCCTCCCTGTAATCTTTGCTTTCCTACACTTGGCTTTTGCCTATCATATGTTAAGTTTGATTCTTAAGGTCATTGGGGTAGTAGATACAGCTATGATGTTAAGTGTAACACTTTCTATTTGTGGTATCTTTGCCCTCATCTACGTACTTATCTTTATGATTACTTCAAGAAGCTATCGTAGAATTGTTCAAATGTAAAAACAGAAACATCAAAAAAGAGAGTGGGACAGAAATCGTTAATTCGTTAGAATTCGATTTCGTCGTCCCACCTCCGCACAGTTGAATAGGGCTGTATGCGTAGTAGAGCCCACTCAACCACTGCGTCTTGCTCGACAATCCAAAGACAATTGAGAGGCTAGGACTTTTGTCCCAGCCTCTTTTTTAGTAGCTGGGATTTTGTCCCAGGTTTTTTCTCTTATTTTTCAACACGTGATTTGTTGGCGATATCAACTAGGATTGTTGCTACAAACTCATCATGTTTAAAGATTAAAACGGTATCTTCTTTCAGAGGAGATACCGTTTTTTTTTTCGGATAAGGAAAAAATTTTCTTTCTTTCTCTATCTTTTTAAATTAATTGATTTCTTCAGAGAAAGACTGTAAAATTTTTGATATAATGTTAAGAAGGGACTGATTCAAGACAGTCATATCTGGTCTTTCTTCCAGTCATTTTTCAAACAATATCAGTTGATAATCAGCTTAAATCAGATCTATCAGTTTGTCTATCTTTCTCTGATGGAGATCATGTCCTATCTTCACTTTGATTATTGGAAAAAACGGCTCGGTCAGGAGCTAGTATGAATAAGGAGAACAAATGAGACGTTTAAAAATGTTATGGCATATTATACAGGTTACGGGTTTTACTCGGTTTGCTCTGAGTTTTGTGACCTTTGTTTTTGGGTCAGGAGGCGTGCTTTTCCTAGTTGAACCTGCTATCACAAATTACGGAGACGGTCTTTGGTATGCTTTTGTGACTTCGACGACTGTCGGCTACGGGGATCTCCTAGCTGTGACCTTGATTGGAAGGATTACCAGTGTCTTCTTGACGATTTATGGGCTCATATTTTTTGGCTGTTTATCAGCTGTTATTATTAATTATTATACCGATTTAAATAAGGAAAGAGGAGAGGACAAATGACTGCCAATTATTCAACACGGGAATACCGTGAGAAATTATACGATGACCTTCATGTTCGATTGAGAGATACAGCGATTTTGATGTGTGCAATTTTTATTGCCTCTATCGGTCTAAATATGAATTCAACAGCTGTTATTATTGGAGCCATGTTAATTTCACCTCTCATGACACCGATTGTTGGACTGGGATTCGGTTTAGCTATTTTTGATACGCGTTTAATCAAGCAATCTCTAGAGGTTTTATTGACTCAAGTGTTGGTCAGTTTGCTTGTCTCGACTCTGTATTTCTGGATTTCTCCCTTGTCTTATGCAAGTAGCGAGTTGATCGCACGAACCTCTCCAACCATTTGGGATGTTCTCATTGCTATTGCTGGTGGGATTGCTGGTGTGATCGGTTCAAGGAAAAAAGAAGCAAACAATATCGTGCCAGGAGTAGCCATTGCTACAGCTTTGATGCCGCCTATCTGTACTGCTGGCTATGGTTTAGCTAATGGGAATGTACGATTTTTATTGGGGGCTCTCTATCTTTTCTTGATCAACTGTGTCTTTATCATGCTAGCCAACATTGTTGGAACAAGAATTTTGATGAGAAAATCTCCTTTAACTTCATTTAAAGAGCTGAGCATTAAAATGAGAATTGGCTTGATTTCTTTGATTGTATTGTTGATTCTTCCAGCTAGCTATTCGGCAGTTACTCTGACAATAGAACAAGCGCGCAAAGAAGGGATCAAACAGTTTGTAGGAAAAGAGTTCGCCAATTATACGGTTATTAATCAAGTCTACAAGTCAAGTAACAATGAATTGGTCTTGACGGTTGTTGGAGATCCGATTTCAGAAGAAGAATTAGAAACACTCCACCAAAAACAAGCCTCTTACGGTATTCAATCTGTTCAATTGAAAGTGAATCAAGTTCAGAACTCGCCAACATTAGATAGTGAAGCGACCAAGGAATTTTATGAAAACATTGACAAGTATATTGATCAAAAACTCTCTGAAAAAGATTCACAAGATGACATCGTAAAAGAAATTGAGGCAGACAAGGACTAAGGATAGTCAACTTATCTAACTCATGGAAGCAAATCTTGGGAGGATATCCTATATCCAAAAGTTAATGGATAGAAAGGATTGTTGATGAGAATACTATTTGTAGTGGTTTGACCAATCACTACTAGCTCAGCTTAATCAAAATATAAAAAAGCAACAACTATTTCAGTTGTTGCTTTTTCTTACTGAAAAATGTTTCTCAGACTGTGATCGTTTTATTTCTCAACACGAGATTTGTTGGCGATATCAGCTAGGATAGTTGCTACAAACTCATCTACTGGCACAGTGTTTGTTTCTTTTTGTCCATAGCGACGAACGTTGACAGTTCCGTCTTCCATTTCCTTGTCACCAACGATCAATTGGTAAGGAATCTTGCTAGTTTGTGATGCACGGATCTTGAATTGCATTTTTTCATTACGTTCATCCACATCAGCACGGACACCACGGTCACGGAGCTTCTTAGCCACTTCCCAAGCGTAGTCCACGTGTTTCTCGTTAGATACTGGGATGAGGGTTACTTGATGTGGTGCAAGCCATGTTGGGAAGGCACCCTTGTAGTTCTCAATCAAGATCGCTGTGAAGCGTTCCATGGTTGAGATAACCCCACGGTGGATCATAACTGGGCGATGTTCTTCACCATCAGCTCCGATGTATTTAAGGTCGAAGCGTTCTGGGAGCAAGAAGTCAAGCTGGATCGTAGAAAGGGTTTCTTCTTTTCCAAGGGCAGTCTTAACCTGGATATCCAATTTTGGTCCGTAGAAGGCTGCTTCCCCTTCAGCTTCAAAGTAGTCAACGCCCATTTCATCAAGGGCAGCACGAAGCATGGTTTGGGCATTTTCCCACATTTCATCGTTATCAAAGTACTTGTGAGTATCTTGAGGGTCACGAAGAGAGAGGCGGAAACGGTATTCATTCAAGTTGAAATCTTCATAAACATCGATAATCAACTGAAGAGCACGTTGGAATTCTTCTTGGATTTGTTCTGGAGTCACAAAGAGGTGACCGTCGTTGAGAGACATTTCACGCACACGTTGAAGACCAGTGAGGGCACCAGATTTTTCATAGCGGTGCATCATCCCGATTTCAGCGATACGGATTGGCAATTCACGGTATGAGTGAACATGGTGTTTAAAGACTTGGATGTGGTGTGGACAGTTCATTGGGCGAAGGACGAATTCTTCCCCATCTCCCATATCCATAGTTGGGAACATGTCTTCTTGGTAATGATCCCAGTGACCAGAAGTCTTGTAAAGCTCTACAGAAGCAAGTGGTGGAGTGTAAACGTGTTGATAGCCAGAAGCCAACTCTTTATCGACGATGTAGCGTTCTAACTCACGACGGATTGTCGCACCATTTGGCAACCAGAATGGTAGACCTTGACCAACTTCTTGAGAAATCATGAAGAGATCAAGCTCTTTACCAAGTTTACGGTGGTCACGTTCTTTGGCTTCTTCACGCATTTGAAGGTAGTTTTTCAAGTCTTTCTTGTCGAACCAAGCTGTACCGTAAATACGTTGCATCATAGCATTGTCACTATTTCCGCGCCAGTAAGCACCAGCTACATGGAGAAGGTGAAAGATTTGGATGCGGCCTGTTGAAGGGACGTGAGGTCCACGGCAGAGGTCCACGTATTCACCCTGACGGTAGATAGTCAAACCACCCTCGTCTTCTGAGTGTTCCTCGATCAATTCCAACTTGTAAGGGTCGTTTTTGAAGATTTCACGGGCTTCATCTTTTGTCACTTCTTCACGAATAGATGGGAAGTTTTCTTTAACGATTTTTTGCATTTCTTCTTCGATACGAGGAAGGTCTTCGTTAGAGATTTGACCCGCTTGGTTATCAGTATCGTAGTAGAAACCATCTTCGATAGCTGGACCGACACCCAAGTGAATGTCTGGGAAGAGGCGACGAGCTGCTTGAGCGAACAAGTGGGCTGCTGAGTGACGTAAGATATCCAATGCATCTTCGTGATCTGGTGTCACGATTTCGATGCTTCCGTCTTCAGTAATAGCACGAGTAGTGTCAATGAGTTTGCCGTTGAATTTACCAGCCAAAGCTTTTTTAGCTAGAGAATTGCTGATTGATTGAGCAATTTCAAAAGTTGTAACGCCAGATTCGAATTCACGAACAGCGCCATCTGGGAAAGTAATTTGAATCATGTTTTTCTCCTTATATTAGTTATCAATTATTTCTATAGCAGAAGTGTTTCCCTATTTTGCAGTCTTAAATCAAGAAAAACAAAAAGCGACATCCTAAAAAGGACGTCGCAACGTGGTTCCACCTTCATTTATGTTCCTCAAAAAAGAGGGACACCTCTGATTGGCTCTAACGTGGCCACCGTTTTATGTTTGCATAAAAGTCAGTAGAGTAGTATCAGTTTAGTTTTCCTATGCGTTCTCAGCAACCACGCACTCTCTGGTAGAAAGGGGCTAAGTGACTTGTCTCTATGCATTATTATAGCATGATTGTGAGATTTTTCAAGGATTTTGTGAAAGTTTTTTGTTTTTCAGTTTTTGCACTAGATTCTTAATAGCTACACCGACAGCCATACCCGCGAGGGCAAAGATTTCATAGGCTAGGAAGTAGAGAAGGATAAATTCTCCGAAAGTAATGATGGTAAAGCAAAAGAGCAAGCCAACTCCAATTAACCACCAAACTGAGAACTTGAAACGATAAGAGTAGAATAGTGATACTATGAAAGTCACCAGTGGAGAGAAGATAATAACGTTGCCGATGGTGAGCTCCTTCAAGATATAGTTTTCAGTAATAGTCCATAATAACAGCTCATAAAGTGGCCAATAAAAGAAAAATACGACCAGATAGTAGGGGAGATATTGCGAGAATTTACGCATGGTAATCACCTCTCTTTTCAAGATGTCTACTTAGATATCCTTCCTATAACTATTATAGCACTTTTGCGGTAAGAATAGTAAATCAGTTGACAAAGAACTTAGTTATTGGTAGAATAGGAAATGTCGTAAAGACAAATAACTTCTTCTTGGTTACAGGCATGCCAACCTGTCACTCGGATGAAGCCAAATAAAAAGGAGAAACATCATGGCAATCTCAAAAGAGAAAAAAAATGAAATCATTGCACAATATGCACGTCACGAAGGTGATACAGGTTCAGTAGAGGTTCAAGTTGCTGTCCTTACTTGGGAAATCAACCACCTTAACGAACACATCAAACAACACAAAAAAGACCACGCTACTTACCGTGGATTGATGAAGAAAATCGGTCGCCGTCGTAACTTGCTTGCATACTTGCGTAAAAACGACGTTAACCGTTACCGTGAGTTGATCAACTCTCTTGGACTTCGTCGCTAATCTTGCGTCTAAAACGTTTCTATACTTCGTTGGCTTCGCCTCGATGTACCATCAGTACAATCTTCGGCTTGCCGCCTAGTCTATAAACGTTTTATCCAGCAAGAATCAAGCTCTCTGACTTCAGAGGGCTTTTTTGTGTGCATTTTTCTAGTCTTGTTCCTGATTTAGAAATGTGGTATACTAATTATGAAAATTGTCTAAATTTTTAATTTTTGTTAAAGGAGGGTTTCATGCTTTCCAAATTTTCTGGAAGCCATCAAAACCTGAGATATTGTTTTTTACTAGCTATCCTGTTAGGAGCTTTGGGGATTTCTCTGTTTCTGGCAGTTTCTATGGGGTCTGTTCAAATTAGTTTGAGTGATACCTATCGGATAATTTTGAGTCAGTTAGGGGCTCCTTTTGAGATAGGAGACATTTCAAAGTCTACGCTTGCTATTGTTTGGAATATGAGATTGCCACGGGTTTTTCTTGCTTTGATTGTGGGTGCAGGCCTTTCCATGTGTGGTAGTGTCATGCAGTCAACTGTCAACAATCCAATAGCAGAGCCCTATGTATTAGGAATTTCAGCCGGGGCAACCTTTGGAGCAACTTTAAGTATTATTCTTGGATTTAAAGTTATGATTGGTCTAGGTTCTTTCCTAGGAGCGATTTTAGCAACAGTTGCAGTTCTTCTCATTGCGTCTATGCAGGGTAGGATGACAACTTCTAGCTTAATCTTATCGGGTACGGTAGTGAATGCCCTATTTTTGGCTTTTTCAAACTTTATTATCTCTATTGGGGCCAATGCTGATAGCGTTATGACCATCAAGTTTTGGACCATGGGTTCTTTAGCGGGGATCTCATGGGCTCACTTAACCTTGCCAACTATAATCGTGGGAATCGCTTTTTTATTTTTCTCTACCCAATACCGTGTTTTCAATGCCATGATGATGGGAGATGAGGCGGCTTTGACTTTGGGAATTCCCTTGCGTTTTTACTGGTATCTTTATGTGACGATTGTAGCTGTGATGACGGCAGTCCTAGTTTCGACTTGTGGGATCATAGGTTTTGTAGGTCTGATAACACCTCATCTGGCCCGAAGTTTGGTTGGTACAAATTATAGAAGGCTTTTTCCAATTGCAACCTTACTAGGCGCCCTCTTTGTCGTCTGGGCAGATGTCTTTGCTCGCGTTTTGATTCAAAATGCTGAACTACCGATTGGAATTTTCACGGCCCTAGTAGGTGCACCTTTCTTTATCTACATGGTTGCAAGTAGACGAAGGGAGGTGAGAGTCTGATATGGACTTAATGTGTCAGGATATTCACTTTGGAATCGGAGAAAAAAAGATTCTCAAAGGAGTCTCACTTAAACTTGAGGGAAACCAATTTCATACTATTTTGGGACCAAATGGAAGTGGAAAGACCAGCTTGTTGAAACTCTTCTATAGACAGGAAAAGCCGAATCAGGGCTTGATTTCTTTAGATGGGAAGCCTCTAGAACAAATGAGCGTCAAAGAAACGGCAAAGCAGATGGCAGTCATCACGCAGTTTAATCAACTTCAGTTTGATTGTACGGTTGAGGAGATTGTCATGTTGGGTAGAACACCCCATCTCTCTTTCTTGCAAAAGGAAAAAGACAGAGACTTTGCTTTGGTTGAGGATGCTTTGGTCAAGGTAGATATGCTCGAAAAGAGAAATCGACTCTACTCTTCTTTGTCAGGAGGAGAGAAGCAGCGGGTTCTGTTAGCACGCGCCTTGGCCCAAGAGCCGACCCTCTTGCTCTTAGATGAACCGACCAATCATTTGGATATCAAGTATCAGCTAGACTTATTGACCATTGTCAAAAATCTTCAGATCAACGTGCTAGCTGTCTTGCATGATATTCAGCTAGCTTGTCGCTATTCAGACTATCTCTACCTCATGAAAGAAGGGGAGATTGTTTACCAAGGTACTCCAAAAGAGACCATCACACCCGAGTCATTGCAGGCTGTCTATGGCGTTCAAAGTAAGGTAACTTGGACAGAAGATCAGCAAGCCATGATTCACTATTTATAAAAATTAAAAAGGAAAATAAAAACATGAAAAAAACACTTAGTATTTTACTTGTAACAGTAGCTACCTTATCTTTGGCAGCTTGTGGTAACGCATCTAAAGAAACAGCAACGGCACCGGCTACAACAGAAGCTAGTCAAAAAGCTAATACAGAAACCAGCTATCCTGTAACCATCAAAACTTATGATGCCAAAGGAAACGAAGTTGAACAAGTCTTTGAAAAGGCTCCTGAAAAGGTTATCACTAACAATCTTTCAACAACTGAAATTCTACTTGAACTCGGTTTGAAGGATAAAATTGCCGGTATGCTCAATCCTGATAATGCTGTAACTGGTAAATACAAGGAAGCAATTGAAGCCATCCCTCATATTGGTGATAAAAAATCAGTCTCACAAGAAACTGTTCTTTCTTATGAACCAGATGCCTTGATGGGCCGCAACATGATGTTCTCTGAAAAGTCAATGGGAACTATCAGTGCTTGGAATGAAAACAAAATCCCTGTTTATACGCAAAAAGCTTCACTTTCAAATATCCAACAGGATTTGGGAAATATCGTAGAAGATGTGAAGAATCTTGGTACCATTTTCAATGTCCAAGACAAGGCTAATCAATATGCAGAGCAATTGCAAGCTAAAATCGATGCGGTTAAAAAAGCTAACCCAGAAACACAGGGTGAAAAGAAAAAAGCTTTGATTATGGTTGCTTATAACGACGAAACCTTTGGAGCCTACAAGTCAGCCCTTCAAGAAAGCTTGCTCAACCAACTTGGTTACACAAATGTCGCAACAGGAACATCTGGCTTGACCTTGGAAAACTTAGTATCAATGGATCCAGAGTTGATTATCTATGTAACCAGCGACCGCAATCAAAAGTTGGATGAAAAAGCAGTGGATTTGATGAAGGCAAATCCTGTTTTGGAAAATGTCCCAGCAATCAAGAACCAAAAAATCATGACCATCTCTTACGATGAGTTGATGGATTACGGTCCTGCAGTGATTGATTCCCTTGAAAAAATCAATGACTTTATCAAGAAATAAGGAGTTTAACTGGGAAGGGATTCGAGTTAGGGTCAGTCTTCCTTCAAACTATGATCCCCAACAAGCCTACCCAATGATTCTTTTAAATGATGGACAATTGGACTATTTGTCAGACCTATCCCAATCTGTGATTTTGGTGGGGTTGATTCCAGAAAATCGTCTGGATGACTTTACACCCTGGCAGTCTAAGTCTTTGAAAGAAGGGGCCCCAGATTTTGGTGGGAAGGTAGATGCATACCATCAGAAGCTCTTTCAAGAGATTCTAGCAACTCTGCAAAAGGACTACTTGATTGATGAAAGTCGAATTGCCTATGGTGGCTATTCACTGGGTGGGCTTGCTGCTGTTTATAGTCTTTATAGTAGCCATCTTCCTGCGACCTGTATTTTCTCTATCTGTGGTTCCTTCTGGTATCCAGACTTTATAGACTTTTGTAGGGAACATGACTTGATTCAGAGCCAAAGCCTTATTTATCTACAAAATGGTCAGACAGAAGGTGCTAATCATTCCAACCGTCTGTCTAAGGCTCCTATTTTTGCTAGAAACATTCATGATCTGATTTCAGAAGCAGTTCCCTCAACTTATTCTACTTTTGATGCTTATGGGCATCATGAAGCTCTTGAGCAACGCTATCATCATTTTTGTGATTGGCTGAGAGAAGAGTGGAATCTTACGTAAAAATCTAATACTCTTTGTTTAGGATGGACAGAGAGTATTTTTCTTGTCTCTATTCAGGTAGATTTTGAAATTTCCGCGTGATTATCCAAATCGAAAGTTTAACTGTAATGCATCAAAATGTGGTATAATGAGTAGATAGATAGAATCGAGGATATTATGTCATTTACGAAATTTAAGTTTAAAAAATATATAGATGAAGCTTTGGAGGAGTTGAAGTTTACCAGTCCAACAGAGGTGCAAGATAAGTTAATTCCTATTGTCCTGGCAGGTCGTGACTTGGTTGGTGAATCAAAAACAGGTTCTGGAAAGACTCATACCTTCTTGCTTCCAATTTTCCAACAATTGGATGAAGAGAGCGATAGCGTGCAGGCAGTTATCACAGCTCCGAGTCGTGAGTTAGCAACACAGATTTATCAAGCTGCTCGTCAAATTGCAGGACACTCAGAAGTAGAGATTCGTGTTGTGAACTATGTTGGTGGTACAGACAAGGCCCGTCAGATTGATAAATTAGCAAGTAATCAACCACATATCGTAATCGGAACACCAGGTCGTATCTATGATTTGGTAAAATCAGGCGATTTGGCTATCCACAAGGCTAAGACCTTTGTAGTCGATGAAGCTGATATGACCTTGGATATGGGATTCCTAGAGACGGTTGATAAGATTGCAGGAAGTCTTCCGAAAGACTTACAGTTTATGGTCTTTTCAGCGACTATTCCGCAAAAACTGCAACCATTCTTGAAAAAATACTTGTCTAATCCAGTTATGGAAAAGATCAAGACTAAAACAGTTATCTCAGATACCATTGATAACTGGTTGATTTCGACCAAGGGTCGTGACAAGAATGCTCAGATTTATGAGTTGACTCAAGTCATGCAGCCTTATCTAGCCATGATTTTTGTCAATACTAAGACACGTGCGGATGAATTGCATACATACTTAACAGCTCAAGGATTAAAGGTGGCAAAGATCCATGGAGATATTGCTCCTCGTGAACGTAAACGGATCATGAATCAGGTCAAAAATCTTGATTTTGAGTATATCGTAGCAACTGACCTGGCTGCGCGTGGGATTGATATTGAGGGTGTCAGCCACGTTATCAATGATGCCATTCCACAAGACTTGTCTTTCTTTGTTCACCGTGTCGGACGAACTGGACGTAATGGTTTACCAGGAACAGCTATTACACTTTACCAGCCTAGTGATGACTCAGATATTCGTGAGTTGGAAAAACTAGGAATCAAGTTTACTCCTAAGATGGTTAAAGACGGAGAGTTCCAAGATACTTATGACCGTGACCGCCGTGCTAATCGTGAGAAGAAACAGGAAAAACTGGACATCGAAATGATTGGCTTGGTTAAAAAGAAAAAGAAAAAAGTCAAGCCAGGCTATAAGAAAAAAATCCAGTGGGCGGTCGATGAAAAACGTCGTAAAACCAAGCGTGCAGAAAGTCGTGCTCGTGGACGTGCAGAGCGTAAAGCCAAACGCCAAACATTTTAAAAATAAGACAGTAGAACCAAGTCGGTTTTACTGTTTTTTGTTAGCTAATATTTATAGGATAATATAAGTATCAAGTTTGAAATGGTTTGATAAATGAAATGAGAAGCTTTTAAAACACCGACTTTATAAGGTTTTTGGATAGTTAACTATAAAACGGAAAACACTTGCAAACTATAGTAATTTATGTTATTCTCAAGTAAACAGATTTAAAAAAATGTCTAAATCTGAAAAAGAAAAGAGGTTCTTATGGATAAAGGATTATTGAAACAACAACGTTTTTCATTTCGTAAAATGAAAGTTGGATTGGCTTCTGTAGCGATTCTTTTTGCCTTTGCTCAGCTTGGACAAGTTTCTGCAGATGAAACAAGTAAACCTGTTTCGAGTGAAAGTGTCAAGACAAGTGAAACAGTAAAATCACCTATTGAAGTTGCAACTGAAGAAATTGCAGCAGAAAGTGAGAAACCTGTTGTAAAAGAATCAGAAGCAAAACCAGGAGATTTAATCGAGGTTTCTACCAAACGATCACCTATTGATGTCAAAGAAAGTCAAGAAGGCAATCAGAAAGTCCATATTGAAACCTCTGTAGCTGAGGTAACTAAAACTGAAATTGCTCCAGAAAAAGTGGAAAAAATTCCAGAACCTGTAACTACGACAAAAGAGAATACTGTAGCTGCTAAGGATAAAGATGGAAATTCTTATACTCAGTACGAACGAGTAGACAAGACAACAACTGTGGAAATAACTAAAACACCACCAACTGTTAAAAAAGCAGGAGCAGCTGATATTGTTTTCGTGGTTGACCGTTCAGGATCTATGGGAGGAACTATTAATACTGTTCGTAAAAATGTCAATGAGTTTGCAAGAAATCTTGCCAAAGATGGAGTAGCGGCACGTTTTGGATTAGCTACATATAGTGATGAAGTATACGGACGTCGATTAGGAAAAACTGACGAAGATACAATTCTAACGAAATTTGGTGAGACTTATTTTACAACAGATCCAGTTGAACTTGAAAAAGCCTTAGAAAAAATTAAGATTGCACATGGGGGAGATTCTCCTGAAACAGCAACTCCTGCTCTCACAAAGATTGTTTCTACTTACGACTGGTCTAAGTCACCAAAAAATAAAAAGTTTGTGGTGTTGTTAACAGATGCTAGGATGAAAGAAGATCCGTCAATTCCATCTATCGCTGAGACATTAACAACTCTGAAAAAAGCTGGTATTGATAGAATCGTAGCGACAACCTTGTATAATCAACGAAACTATAAAGATTTTGTATCTGAAGGTCGATTAATGACTATTGATCGTAACTTGGCTGACTCTTTAACTAAGGATGCAGCTTCATGGATTGTGGAAACAGTCAGTGAGGGACGTCAGTACAAGGTAACAAAAGACAGCTACCAATTCTACTTGGAACGTCGTACAACAGTGCCAGTTTTGGAGCAGAAAGTAACTCCTAAACCAGAACCTACTGCTTACAAACCAGCACCAGCTAAACTTCCTGAAACAGGAAGCAATGATACTAGAAATCAAAGTCTTATGGGACTTGGGTTATTGATGGCTGGATTTGGATTAGTAGTAAGCAATAGAAAATCAAAAGAACAGTAGTATAAAGTAAAAAAACACTTGATGTGGGCTATATGCTTTCCAATCAAGTGTTTTTTCTTATAATCTAAGAACTGTTAGGATTAGACTAAAGTAGGTGTGGTTCAAATATTCTGATGGGATTTTTATGTTTCTTTACGATGATTTCCAGAAAAATTTCCTATAAATTTTAGCAATCGTTAAAACGATAACGTAAACGATACCCAAGATGGTTAAAACAAATTTTCCAGGACTCACTTCTGATCCGATAATAAAGATATGAAAGAGAGGAGCGAGGCCAATGCACACGTATATCAGATAAGTAACAAGGTTTAATTCACCAAATCCTGCAAAAAAATCTTTCATTTAAATTCTCCTACAATATACTTTTAACATCAGTATACTATAAATAAAAGAAAAGAACAAAAGATAAATCAATAAAAATAAAAGACCTGAAGTAGAGCTGTATTGGCTTTTATCAGGTGTTTTTTGACGAAGTTATCCTAAAAAGAAATAAACACACTGGGATGAGTATTTCAGTGTGTTTTTGTGGTAAAATATAATAGATTAATAAATGAAAAGTACATATTTTTAGAATTTAAAAATAATAAGAAGAAAGGTTGCTTTATGGCAATAGATATTAGTGAAGAACAGTTGGCTCTGGAGTCGGCTGATTTATTAAAAATTCTTTTAAAAGATCGAACGACCAAGAAAAATATTGTTTGGGCGACACATTCTTATGAATTGTTAGGAAAGGGATTTGCTCCAAGTGATCGTATCACTCCGAGTAGGGTGACAGGAACCTATGCAAACTTGATTCAACCCCGATCAGAAAAGTCTAAGTATGAGCAAAAAGACCGAACCAAGATTAGAGCCGAAGTTTTTACACCTACTTGGTTAGTTGAAAAGCAAAATGGCTACGTGGAAGCTGAACTTGAAGCTCTAGATCTTGAAGATTATATCCAAGTGCGCTGGCTAGAAATTACCTGTGGTGAAGCACCTTATATGGTCACTCGCTATGATACAGTGACTGGTGAGGAAATTCCATTAGCTGAGCGAGTTGGTTTTGTTGATAGAAAATTGCAACGCATTAGTCGTGAGGTTTCAGATGAAGCCACCTTCTATAAACTCGTAAAAGAAGCTTATCGAGCTTCCTATGGCTATGAGTATCAAGGGGACTCTCTCCTCTTGGCGCGTGAAAATCTTTTAGCAACATTTGAGGACTACTATCTTGCAAAGACTGGAAATCAAGCGACCTTAGAGCAAAAGAAAGAAATTGCGACCATTGTCTCTTACAATGTCTTTCAGATGGATGGATTGAAAAAAATCAGTCCTTACTCAGGTACACAAGAGCAATCTCAACAGCTAAGCTTGTTTTCAGATGAGCTAGAAGTCCAAGAAGTAGAAGAATCTAAAACCCAAATCAAAGACTGGAAAAAGAATAAAATGATAGGTTTTGAGCGCCTATCTAGTGAGGAAAGTGAAATGAAATTTGATGTCGTGATAGGAAATCCGCCGTATCAGGAAGAATTACAAGGAACAAGTGATAAACCAATATATCATCATTTCATGGATGAATCTTATAAAATTAGTAGAAAATCAGTATTGATAACACCTGCTAGGTTTTTATTTAAGGCTGGTAAAACACCAAAATCATGGAATGAAAAAATGCTGTTGAATGAACATTTCAAAGTCATGTATTATGTCCAAGATTCTTCGAAAGTTTTTCCTGGTACGGATATTAAAGGTGGAGTGACGATTAGTTACCATGATAATGATAGAGTTTTTGGAGCAATAAAAACATATACACCTTTTACTGAATTGAATGAAATTTTACAGTTAGTTATTAATCATAAAATGTTTGAACCAATTGCTCCAATTATTCATTTACAAAATAAATTTAATTTAGATGCTGTTTATAGCGATTATCCAGAGTTACGCTCTGTTATTGGTAGTGATGGAAAAGAGAAACGCCTAACTACATCAATTTTTGAACAACTTCCATTATTTACAGACATAACACAATCAGATGATGATATTAAGGTATTAGGTCTCATTAAAAATAAACGTCAGTATAAATATATAAATAAAAAATATATTGAGAAACATGGAAATTTGAATAAATATAAAGTATTGTTACCTAAGTCCAATGGGAGTGGGGCGATTGGCGAAGTCCTATCGACCCCACTCGTGGGTACCCCACTCGTGGGTACCCCACTCGTGGGTTATACACAATCTTTTATTTCTTTTGGTAATTTTGATTTAGAAGTTGAAGCTGAAAACTGTCTAAAATATATTAAAACAACATTTTGTAGAACATTGTTAGGGACTCTTAAGATTACTCAGGATAATAATAAAGATACTTGGCAAAATGTCCCTCTCCAAGACTTTACGGTCAATTCGGACATTGATTGGACACAATCAGTGGCTGATATTGACCGCCAGCTCTATCAAAAATATGGTCTTTCTCCAGAGCATATAGCTTTTATTAAAATACATGTGAAGGAGATGGATTGATGGTAGAAATTAAAACTTCTAAAGAGATTCATCCTAAAATCTATGCTTACACCACCCCTACGGTAACTAGCAATGAGGGCTGGATTAAGATTGGTTATACGGAGCGTGATGTCACGCAACGGATTAAAGAACAAACGCATACTGCTCATATAGATACAGATGTCTTATGGACTGGGGATGCCGCCTATACGGAAGAACCTGATAAGGGAAAGACTTTTAAGGACCATGATTTCCACCATTTCCTTTCTTTCCATGATGTGGAACGTCGTCCTAAGACGGAATGGTTTTACTTTAATGGAACTCCTGAAAAATCTAAAAATCTTTTTGATAAGTTTGTTCAGCATGATTTGTCAGGTTATCAGCCCGGCCAAGGACAGGACTATACTCTGCGACAAGAGCAAGAAGAAGCAGTTTCTAAGACCTTAGCTTATTTCCAGAATCATCTAGGAGGTAAGTTCCTCTGGAATGCCAAGCCACGCTTTGGTAAAACCTTATCTACCTATGACCTAGCTCGTCGAATGGATGCTGTCAATGTCCTGATTGTAACAAACAGACCTGCAATAGCTAACTCATGGTATGATGATTTTGAAAAATTCATAGCAGGCCAAACGACTTACAAGTTTGTTTCAGAGTCAGACAGCCTTAAAAATCGCCCAACCTTGTCACGAAAAGAATTTGTTGGCATTCTAGATGATGATGTACGACAACTTGCTTTTATCAGTCTTCAAGACTTGAAAGGTTCAGTTTATTTAGGTGGAGAGCACGATAAACTCAAATGGGTAACTGACCTACATTGGGATTTGTTGGTCATCGATGAAGCTCATGAAGGAGTTGATACTTTTAAGACAGATCAAGCCTTTAACAAGATTCGTCGGAATTTTACTTTACATCTTTCTGGAACTCCATTTAAGGCACTAGCTAAGGGAGATTTTACAGAGGAGCAGATTTACAACTGGTCTTATGCGGATGAACAGTCTGCCAAATCTACCTGGTCTCCTGAACAAGAAGAGGAAAATCCTTATGAAAGCTTGCATCAGTTAAATCTCTTTACCTATCAAATGTCTCAGATGATTGGCGAAGAGTTAGAAAAAGGTGCTCAACTAGATGGTGAAAATATCGATTATGCTTTTGACTTGAGTGAATTTTTCGCTACAGATGATAAAGGGAAATTTGTCCATGAACAAGATGTTATAAATTGGTTAGATACTCTGTCAAGCAATGAAAAGTATCCATTTTCAACCAAAGAACTTCGGAACGAACTCAAGCATACTTTTTGGTTGTTGGAGCGTGTAGCCTCAGCTAAGGCCTTAAAAGCACTGCTAGAAGAACACCCCATTTATGAAAACTATGAGATTGTTCTAGCTGCTGGTGACGGGCGTATGTCAGAGGAAGATGATAAGGTCAAACTCAAATCCTTAGACTTGGTTAGAAAAGCGATAGCAGAGAATGACAAAACTATTACCCTATCCGTCGGTCAGTTGACGACAGGTGTGACTATCCCTGAATGGACAGGCGTATTGATGTTATCAAACTTGAAATCACCTGCCCTTTATATGCAGGCTGCCTTCCGTGCTCAAAACCCATACTCATGGAGCGATAGCAAAGGAAATCACTTCCGCAAAGAAAGAGCCTATGTCTTTGACTTTGCGCCAGAAAGGACCTTGATACTCTTTGATGAGTTTGCGAATAACTTATCACTTGCAACTGCAGGAGGTGGAGGAGCTTCCGCAACTCGTGAAGAAAACATTAGAGAATTACTAAATTTTTTCCCTGTGATAGCAGAAGACCGTGCCGGTAAGATGGTTGAAATTGATGCCAAGGCAGTTCTAACCATACCTCGTCAGATAAAAGCCAGAGAAGTCCTCAAACGTGGATTTATGTCTAACCTCCTATTTGATAACATCAGTGGCATTTTCAAAGCTAGTCAAACAGTTCTAGACATTTTAAATGAACTACCGGTTGAAAAGGAAGGGAAACCACACACATCTTCTGATTTATTAGATTTTTCAGGTGTTACGGTGGATGATGAGGGCAATGCAGTAGTTGATCATGAAATTGTGGTGAATCAGCAAATGCGGCTCTTTGGAGAAAAAGTCTATGGACTCGGTCAGTCAGTTACAGAGTTGGTCACTAAGGATGAGGACAAAACTCAAAAACAGCTTGTCAACGATTTGAGCAAGACAGTTTCTTCAGTGATAGTAGAGGAATTGAAAGCTGGATATGATCTGAAAACTCGGGAAACAGACCAAATCAAGAAAGAAATTTCCAAAACATTTGAGAATGAAGTTCGAAAAAATGAGATAGAACGTAAAATTTCTGAAGCTCATATCAAGGAAGAGTTGCAACAACAGCTCAAGGAAACAAATGATAAGGAACAGAAAGATAAGATTCAAGAAGTTCTTGAAAAACGAATAGAAGAAAATAATCTCATTCACAAAGAAAAACTGGAACAAACACTTAAAAAAGAAGTGGAAAAGATGCCTGAGAAGTTTATTGAACAGGTTGAGATAAAACGTGTGGAACAGTTGAAACAATCAGCTCAGGATGAGATTCGTGATCACCTTAGAGGCTTTGCACGAACAATTCCTAGCTTTATCATGGCCTATGGTGATCAATCTCTAACACTTGATAATTTTGACACCTTTGTTCCTGATCATGTCTTCTTTGAAGTGACTGGTATTACGATTGACCAATTTCGTTATCTAAGAGATGGTGGGCAAGATTTTGCAGGGCATCTCTTTGATCGAGCAACATTCGATGAGGCCATTCAAGAATTTCTTCGCAAGAAAGAGGAGTTGGCAGATTATTTTAAAGATCAAAAAGAAGATATCTTTGACTATATTCCACCACAGAAAACCAATCAGATTTTCACTCCTAAACGTGTGGTGAAGAGAATGGTGGATGATCTTGAAAAAGAAAACCCAGGTATCTTTGATGATCCATCTAAGACATTTATTGATTTGTACATGAAGTCAGGTCTCTATATTGCTGAACTTGTTAAGCGACTATATAACAGCAATGGCTTGAAAGAAGCCTTTCCAAATCCTGGAGACCGCTTAAAACATATCCTAGAAAACCAAGTTTATGGATTTGCACCGTCCGAAATTATCTATAACATTTCAACTAATTTTATCTTTGGAAATCTCTCACAAGACATCAGTAGAAAAAACTTTGTTTTAGAAGATACCATTCCAGCTGCCAAAGAAGGTAGGATTCAGGAATTGGTAGATAAATATTTTGGGTAGGATTATAGTTGATTGTAATTAAATCTTACGAAATTTAGTAAATGCTCTTCATATCTAAAACATGAAGTGAATGGAAAAAGAGGTCAAGTTAAAACTTGACCTCTTTAGATTATGTGACTTTCAGTCCGTCTCGCTCCGTTAGGTGCGAGACAAATAAACCACCCGCTATGCGGGTGCGCGTCGAAGGTTATACAAAAAAACTCCAAACGCGATACAATAAAGGTGTTCAAGCCAATTGTAAAGCGAAAGGAGAAAAATATGGCACAAAAGGCACATAGTTTATCACACACAAAGTGGATGTGTAAATATCACATTGTGTTCACCCCTAAGTATAGACGAAAAATCATTTATAATCAATATCGAAGTAGTTTGGGAGAAATATTCCATCGATTATGTAGTTATAAAGGTGTTGAGATTATCGAAGGACACTTAATGCCTGATCATGTACATATGTTAGTAAGTATTCCACCAAGGATAAGTGTTTCAAGTTTCATGGGTTATTTAAAAGGCAAAAGTGCACTCATGATGTTTGACAAACACGCAAATCTCAAGTACAAGTTTGGGAATCGGCATTTCTGGACGGAAGGTTATTATGTAACTACGGTGGGACTCAATGACCCCACAATTAAAAAATATATTCAAGATTAAAGAAATTATCCAGTGGATGATTTCTTCACGAGTATGAAAATTTGAGAACGAGTAAAACATGATATAGCACTAGATAAATTAAGTGTGAAAGAAAATGAGGATCCCTTTAGGGACAGTAGTAAGTAATACTCACGCCTCTTTAAGAGGCAAGTGACGAGTCAAGAGCAATGAGGCTTGAACAACGTGAAAGCCAGCGTCTTTAGGCGCTGGCTGGTAATTTGGGCTTATAGCCCTGGTACAAACCACCCGTTTGACGGGTGGTTATGATTATGGAATATATATTGTTATTTCGTTAGAATAATACAGAAGCGTAAAATATAAATATGTATGTTAAGTTTATAAAATGCAAGTTTTTTTATCTAATCACTATTGTTTAACACTTTTAATAATGCCTCTGATTGATGATTAATATCAGGATATACAAAACCATCTGTTATACCAAGTAATTCCAGTTGTTTACGAATAATTTTTTTATATCCAGCATCAATCTTAATAACAGAATATTCAGTAGAATCTTGTGGTTGTTTGGATGATTTAAGAGTGATAGCTAGTTCATCGATTGATTTGGCAATTTCATTTTTTATCTCTTCGTAATTTTTATCAGTCGTACTAACAAATTTTGGATAAATGAAAGCACCTTGTTGTTGCCTGATTCTATCAGTTGTTTTAGAAGGAATAACTATATGAGCTTTGTTTAAATCTTCATAAATTTTAAAAGGCATATTTAGAGTTTCTCTTACACGTGCCCTCTGATTTAATAAGTCAATAAATGATTTTATACGATCGTAGTGATATTTTACTGTCTTATCATTTTTTAAATCTTTTTTTAGAGTAATCTCAGAATCTAAATCATCAATACTAAGATTATGATAATTAACGTTAAATTGGGTATTTTTTTTAAAATAATCAACTGAATCTAGAAATTCATTTATAATTTTTTGAGGCATAAAGTTTAAAGCAGATTTGATAGCAATAGTATGACCTGTATCAAACTTTTCACTCTCTTCACCGTTGGAGTATATATAAATATAGCCAGGTTTATTATCATCTTTCTCGACAGCAAAGTATAAAGCTATTAAAGGATTTTTAGTGATATCAAGCATTCTAGTCTTGGCACCATAGTGTTGAAGTTCCGATATTAATCGAACTAAAGAAGTATTTTCTTGGTAGTCTTCTCTCCCTAATTCACTCAGTAGAATTCTATAGTAATATTCACTACCTTTTTCTGTTAGCTTTTGTTCAAGATATAGTGAGGGTGTCCGTGAAGGGAAATAGTCGCTTTCACCTCGGAAGTATAAATTTGGTATTTTAAATTCATCCAATTTTTCCTCAAATATGCCATCTTTTTGATTTTTGTTTTTATAATGTTTTACTGAATTATTACTTTTTGTTGAAATTGAAGATTCGAAAATCACTTGTAAGATGGTGTTTACAGTACCACGTCTTATTTCTTTATTTTTATGATTAACCATAATGTTTCCCTTCACTTCTTTGTTAGAATCATTATATCAAAAACAATTACTAAGGGTAAACAACTATAATAGAATTTATTATTTGAATTTCTTTATTATGTAATGTTATTTTACCAAAATTTAATATTTTGGTTACACAATATATAAGTTATTTTACATTTAATAAATTAAAATATTATTTTAGTGTCAAATAGTCATTGTTGATGGTATAATTTAAGAGAAGTTTATATAAGGGAGTTTTTATTATGGTTATTAATAGTATTAATTTAGTTATACCCAACGATATTCAAAAGGGCTTAGAATCAGGTATATACAAACAATTTGGTTCTGTTATCAGAAATAATAAGGGACAGATTATTAAGCATCTCAAAGCTGTAGATTTTTCTAAAGATACTGCAAATAAATTAATCGGCAATAAGGCTATAAAAGTTGGACTAATAGGTGCAGGAGTTTTAGCTGTAGGAGGAGTTGGTTATTACGGCTATCGTAGTATTCAGATGAATAGTGTATCAAAATCTTTAATAAAGAGGTTAACTCAGTATTTAATCACCGCTCAAAAAGGAGAATTGACTGAGATAGATATTGATAAGTTTTTAAATTTCTTAAATAAAAATGAATCTCTGCTAAAGAAATTAGAATTAGATACATCTCTTGATGAATTATTTGAATTGGTTAAGACTTATACAGAACAGTTTGCTGAAGCAAACAACTATGTATATCATAAAGAAACTAAAAGAAAAACTAATCATAACGACAAAATTATTAATCTAAAAGAGTATCTTAAAGTACAAAAGAACATATACAGTTCAGAAGTAATTTAGTTATTTTAATTTTATAATTTGAGATACTAAAAAACTTTCTATTCTAATTTCTGAAAATAATTTTTAAACAAGAGTTTTCATTCAAATTATATTTTTTCAATTATAAATGATTTATCAGAATACGAAGTGGTGGAAAAAATTGTAGAGTTCTGGTTAAGAAATATTCTGATGCAGTAATTAAACTGGCTGATAAATTCGGCTATTTAAAAGATGAGTTAGAAGAGCTTACAAATTGGGTTTCTATTAAAGTTGATGGACTGTTTTGGACAAGAGTTCACCGACGCAGCAACGCAGTTAAGTAAAGTAAAACAATATTACGAGTTTTCTTGGGATGATGAAGCTCTTGGGTTGACATAGCCTTCAATACATAGTAGGAAAACAGACAACTATTAATTGTTCTTATATTTCCTGAAATAGTAAATGCTCGTTCATTTCTATATTTATTAATCCCGTAATATTCACCATCTAATGCTTGATTGTTTTCACTAAAACATAATGCAAGTAATACAATTGAAAACAGTAAAAATAACACGGCAATAAATTCTTCATATTCTATCTTCCTTAATTGAACGTATTATAACAAAATAGCATTACATAATTGCTGCAAATAAATGTCTATTATAACAGCAAGAATTACACTTGATACAATTGACAAAGTTTAATTGTTAAATTATTATTTGAGTATATTTAAAAAATTACTTAAGATTTTTTTATTAATAAATTAGCATTTTTAATATAAATTGGAAGGACTTAGGTCATGTTTTTAAAAAAAGTAGAGTACTGGGACTTTCGTAAGTATAAGCCACTAGATGATTTACCAGGGTTAACTGTAACATTTCATAAGGGGATGAATTTAATAGTTGGTGAGAACGATGCTGGGAAGACAGCAATCATTGATGGTTTAAAATTATTGTTAGGTACTTTGAGTGATGAGTACGACAAAATCTTAGATACTGATTTTTATACGCAAGATGGTAAAGATTTTAGTGAAGATTTTAAAATAACAGCTTATTTCGCTGATCTCTCAGATGAAGAGTCTGCTACATTTTTAGAGTGGCTTTCATTCGATGAAGATACTACACCTCAATTAAAAGTGAGTTTAAAAGTTAGTAAAAAGAAGGGAGCTAATGGTAGCAATTATTTTGAACGAAAAATTTATGGAGGAGATAATTATTCAGAGTCTATTATAGATAGCGATGCAAGACAACTTCTAAAGGCTATCTATTTAAAACCATTAAGAGATGCTCAAAAGGAATTACGGCCAGGTAGGTATTCTCGACTAACTAATATTCTTTCTGCTCATCCCAAAATAAATGAAAGTGAAAAGCGGGAACTTTTGGATATTTTTGATAAGGCAAATGATGAAGTGAAGGATTTTTTCTCCGATGAAAACCATAATGTTGTTGAGTCAATAATTGGTCAGTTGAAAAAATTTTATGATAGAAATGATGTTGAAAAAAGTAAGGTAGCATTTAATATGTCGGAGTCTAATATTGCTTCCATACTATCTCGTCTTAGTCTAGATACTGAGAGTGTCAATTTAGGATTAGGGAATTCCAACCTATTATATATTGCGGTTGAATTGCTTTTGATGCACGATGGTGATGATTATATTGGTCCTAAAATTGCTTTAATTGAAGAAATTGAGGCACATCTACATACTCAGGCACAAATTCGGTTGATTAAACATATGGAAAAAAATACCCATACTCAATTTATTTTAACCACTCATAGCAACAATCTGGCTTCTTCTATTAATCCTAAGAATCTGATCTTACTACATAACAATAAAGCTTTTTCAATGGCAGAGACAGAAACTATGTTAGAGAGTGAAGATTATGAATTTTTGGAAAGATTTTTAGATGCGACAAAGAGTAATCTGTTCTTTGCTAAAGGTTTGATATTTGTGGAGGGGGATGCAGAAAACTTGCTTTTACCTGCATTAGCAGAATTGATTGGAATACCTTTGCATGAGTACGGGATTTCTATTGTAAATATTGGGAACACTGCATTTGAAAGGTATATCAAGCTATTCTCAAGAAGAAATGACGATAGGATTGATTTACCTATTTCTATTGTTACTGATGTAGATGTTAGACCAATTGAATATTATAATGACAAAGGTGAAGTCAATCAAATATTTGTTATACGTGATAGGGAAGAATTGAATCAGATTTTGTCATACTTTGACAAGACCTCTGATATAGAGATAGATGAACTACTATTTGGGAAAATATTTTCTACATGCAATAAATTAATTAAAGAATTTGATTTTCCGGAAGATATAGATAAAGATGGATTAAGTTTCAAAGTATCTAAGGAGCTTAGTGAAGATACTATTAGTAGTCTGGTAAGAATGAAGAAAAATAGTATTATCCAAAAATATGAGAATTATAATTCTCATCATAAAGTGTTTATTGCTCCTGAATGGACGTTAGAATATAGTTTAGCAAGAAGTCCGTTAGTAAAATTACTCTGGAAATCAATTCATGAAACAAGATACAAGAACCCTTACAGCACTGTTAATCAAAATAAGTTTGATGAGATAAATAATCAGCTTACCACTAGTGATGATATAATCAGTTCCGAACTAGCTTATGATATCTTTAAACCTTTAAATGATAAGAAGGTCTCTAAAGCAATTGTTGCTCAAAAATTAGCGATTGAAATTGGGAAATTAGCCAGTGAGGATAAAGAGCAACTTAAAACAAAAGTGCTTTCCAATGACTACACTCAATATCTAGTGAATGCGATTAAACATGCTTCTCAAATCAATGAAGAAGAGGGAGGGACTGATGAATGAATTAATAGCATCAATTGAGAAAAGTTTACTACCATCTGGATGTCATTTTTCCGAGGAACAAAAGAATGTCATTTTACACAACGATACAATGGACGTTGTCGCTGGACCTGGAACTGGAAAAACAACAGTATTAACTGCACGTGTTAAAATATTACTTGAACAATTGAAGGATTCAGGACAAGGAATTTGTGTACTTACTCACACTAATGTTGCTGTGGATGAAATAAAATCAAGTTTAAGAAAACTCGGGATTGAAGACATAAAAAATCCTCACTTTATTGGAACTATTCAAGATTTTTTCAATACATTTTTTGCTAAGAAAGCGTTTCATTTAATTCTTGGTGATAAAAAAATGCGAGTACTTGATGATGATATATTTCGTGAGAGATTTGATAAGCAATTTGAATTCAGAAAACCAGATTCTTACCAAGATGACTGGACGTATCCTAATCCTGGGAATTGGGAGATAAGATGGAATTTTGATAATTTAGACCAGGTAGCTTCAATGATTGAGCGAAAAATGTATAACAAAGCTTTTAATGATAGCATTATTTGGCTTTTTAAGCAAGGGATAGTCACAAATCATTGTTGCCTAGAACTGTCTAAATGGTATATTGAACAGCATAATGAGATATTTAGAAATATAATCTCAAAAAGATTCACTTATTTATTATTGGATGAAGTGCAAGATACTAGTCAATTTCAATTTGAATTAGTCCAATCGTTATTTGATAAAACTTCTGTGACCATTCAAAAATTTGGGGATCCATATCAAGCGATATATAATATTTGGGGTGGTGATACGGAATTAGCTTGGGAAATCGATGACTCTAAGGAAAAGCGTATTTCAAAAACATCGCGATTCGGCGAGTCTATTGTAAATATAGTGAAAAATGTTTGTGTGAAGAAGTATGATGATTTGGAATCAGATTCTAAGAATAATTCCTTCCCTCCATATTTTATTGTATATGATAATGGCGATGATTTAATTAATAAATATTGTTCACTGATTGATAGATTAGAAAAAGGAAATGAAACTTTTAAGAACTCACCAAAGTCTAAAGTTATTGTCTCAGCACAGCACAAGGATTTGGAAAATATTTTTGGTGAAAGATACCAACGTGTTGTTGTAAAGGATCTAAATTACAGGGGTGATTTAGACTTATTTTTGGATATATGCTTAAAAGAATTATCAAGAAATTTTGAAGATAACTTTGAAGATAGATTGAAAGAAGATGGTTTTAGAATAAAGATATTTAAAATTATTAAAAATCTGAGAAATGAAGATGATGAGAAAATAATCGATGGATTGAGTGCACTTCTTGATGAACTCATAGATGATGAGGGATTATTTCAAAATAAAAATACCTTATGTAATGAGATTAAGAATAAGTTGCAAAATAATTTTTCTAAAAACATACAAATTCAAACTAATGTGTCGGTAGATAATGCAGGTAAAGACATAAGATTGGGGACTATCCATTCGGTAAAAGGGGAAACTCACAAAGCAACTTTACTGATGTTGAATTCAAAATTTACTACTGGGTATGCGGATACCTCACCTAGCTACTCTATACTTCAATTGCTCGAAAAATATTTGAGTAAGAATTATGTAGAACTACCGGAAGATAAAAATGATGAGGAGAAGGAAACGGAAAAAGCTCTTAAACTCGCATATGTTGCACTAAGTAGACCAACTCACTTAGTCTGTATCGGAATTCCAAACAATCAAATTGAGAATGAACCAACTTTAATACAAGATTTATTAGATGCCGGATGGAAACAATATACAGATCAAGATGTGATTTAATATCAAAATTTAACAGAGCATCTTGTATAATACGAGGGTCTTTTTAAGTTATCGAATTACAGTTTCGTGAAAATATAGATATTTTGGAAAGTCAAGTTTTGTTGTTATTTATACTGTAATTATATCCTTTGGATGTCCAACAGGGTCATGAACATTCTAACGATTTCTTGAGACGCATTGGACTTCCAAAGAAGATGGATTTTAGTGGACTTTCTCAAACATTCTTATCATCTCTAGCTGATAAGAGAATTTGAATATCAAGTAAATTCTTGAACAACAAAACTCCGTATCAAGTTTTTCTAGTCTAGGTAAAATTGTCTAGCTTAATTTGATAAATGATGAATGGTAAAGGAATAGTAATGAAACTAATTTATCGAACAAAAATTCATAAACCCAATAAATACGAACGATTTCACAATGAATATTATCAAAAGGGAGATATCATTGAAAAATATACTATTTCTAGCACACGAGTACCAGGTCGTCTAGAAAAAGGTGAAACTAGAAGAATAGATGGCGAACATTTGAGCGCGTCTGGGCATATCCAAGATCCTAATATGCCACAATGGCTGAAACAATATATAGTCAATACATCAGAAACTCATATTGGGGACCTGATAAATGAATTACAGACAGATGGATATCGTGTTCATACATGTGATGATAAGCCTTTACTTATCTTTAAAGACAAGATTGTTAAAGTTTTCATTGATCAGGTATGGATAGATATTATCCCTTTGGTAAAGCTATATTATAATAGGAAAAAAGTCTCAGACAAATTACTCGAACAGTTTGAAAAAGATTGGCTTGATCTTAATGTCTCTTATCAACAACTTTTAGATAAGCAAGAGGAAGTGAACTTACTCAAAAAAAACGAGAAATACGATAAATATTATCAAAAATTCTATGAATCCTACAACTCAGAAAACGCAGCTGGTGAATTAAATAGATTTTTGTTAAGTATTATTTCTAATACAAAGGGTACTGAGAAGGAATATTTTGTACAATTACTGGATAAGGTTCAAAAGCAAGATGTCACGCCTGAATTTTATGCTGATACCTTGGCAAAGATATTTACTCGAAAAAAGATCTAAGATTCACTAAAATTGAGTATCTTTATTTTAACTATATATACTATCGTCACTCCTAAATAAATTTTGATTCTACATCCTTAAAACAAAAAGAGCCCCATCAGAATAATTTCTGGTGGGGTTTTTGGTGGGGAACCAATCAATTTTGATTGATTTTTAACCTTTTATAATAACCTAAAGTGCTGTTAAAACAACCATTTCACTTCAAATCATGTTTATAAATCATTCCCACTCAACAGTTGCAGGTGGTTTACTTGTAATATCGTAGACGATGCGGTTAACGTGGTCAACTTCGTTTACGATGCGCACAGAGATTTTTTGGAGGACTTCCCAAGGGATCTTAGCGAAGTCAGCTGTCATTCCGTCGATAGAAGTGATAGCACGGATAGCGATGGTGTAGTCATAAGTACGGCCATCTCCCATAACACCTACTGAACGAACGCCAGTGTTAACAGTGAAATATTGCCAGATATCGCGGTCAAGTCCAGCTTTGGCAATTTCTTCACGAAGGATTGCGTCTGACTCACGAACAGTTTCAAGTTTTTCTTCAGTGATTTCACCCATGACGCGGATAGCAAGTCCTGGTCCTGGGAATGGTTGGCGCCATACGATGTGATCTGGCATACCAAGTTCAGTACCAAGGGCACGAACTTCGTCTTTATAAAGAGTGTTGAGTGGCTCGATCAGTTCAAACTGCATGTCTTCTGGAAGACCACCAACGTTGTGGTGAGACTTGATGGTTTGAGCAGTATCTGTACCAGACTCAATCACGTCAGTGTAAAGCGTTCCTTGAGCAAGGAATTTCACATCTTTAAGTTTGCTTGCTTCATCATCAAAGACATAGACAAACTCGTTACCGATAATCTTACGTTTTTGTTCAGGATCAGAAACACCTGCCAATTTATCCAAGAAACGTTTGGCAGCGTCTGCTTTGACAATGTTCAAACCAAACTTACCACCAAGCATATCCATCACTTGGTCAGCTTCCCCTTTGCGGAGAAGACCGTGGTCTACAAAGATACAGATTAATTGATCACCGATAGCTTTTTGGAGGAGAACCCCGACAACAGAAGAGTCAACACCACCTGAAAGACCAAGGAGAACACGTTTGTCTCCAACCTTTTCACGGATTTGTTTGATTTGCATCTCGATAAAGTTATCCATGGTCCAGTCACCTTTGGCACCACAGATATTCAAGGCAAAGTTACGAAGGATATCATAGCCGTGAACTGAGTGACGAACCTCTGGGTGGAATTGGATACCGTAGATTTTCTTATCAGGGTTTTCAATAGATGCATAAGGACAGTCTGCAGAAGTTCCAGTACGAACAAAGTCAGCAGGAATTTCTGTAACAGCATCACCGTGGCTCATCAAGACAAGTTGTTCATCTGGAGTACCCGCAAAAAGAGCTGATTCTGTGTGAGTCAATGTTGATTGACCGTATTCACGGTTACCCGCGTCACCTGCAGGAACAACCTTTCCTCCAAGCTTGTGAGTCAATAGTTGCATACCGTAGCAAATTCCTAAAATTGGAATTCCCAGTTCGAAAATTTCTGGATCAATATCAAATGAACCTTCTTCGTAAACAGAGTTTGGACCACCTGAAAGTACAATCCCGATAGGATTGATAGCACGGACTTCGTCAGCCGAAATCTTGTGACTTTTTAGTTCTGAAAAGACACCAATCTCACGGATACGACGTGAGATGAGTTGGTTATACTGGCTACCATAGTCCAGTACGATGATCTTTTCGACATCTTGCAAATCAGTTGAAATGTTGCTCATCTTTTCCCTTTCTTAAAAGAAATATCTTCTTGAATATTCTATCATAAAAGGGTTAGAATTACCAACCAAACAAGTGCGGTTTGACTTTTCCCTATGAGTTACGGTACAATGGAAAAAATAAAGAAAAGAAGTGATCAAGCATGTTACCAGCTTATATGAAAATCCACGACCAAATCAAGAAAGACATTGATGAGGGAAGTTGGAAAATTGGGGAAAGACTTCCAAGTGAGCGAGATTTAGCAGAAGAATTTGCCGTTAGCCGCATGACCTTACGTCAAGCAATCTCTCTTTTGGTTGAAGAAGGGGTTTTGGAACGACGTGTAGGTAGTGGGACCTTTGTTTCAAGCACACGTGTTCAGGAAAGAATGCGTGGAACAACTAGTTTTACGGAAATTGTTAAAGCTCAAGGGAAAACTCCGTCTAGTCACTTGATTTCTTATCGTCGAACCATTCCAAATGAGCAAGAAGTGGCTAAACTTGGTTTACTGCCAACTGATAACATCATTCGTATGGAACGTGTTCGCTATGCCGACAAAGTCCCTGTTGTCTATGAAGTGGCGTCTATTCCTGAGAAATTTATCAAAAATTTCAAAAAAGAAGAAGTAACCAAGCACTTCTTTCAAACCTTACAGAAACATGGTTATCGGATTGGTAAATCTCACCAGACTATTTATGCTCGCTTAGCCAAGGAAAAGATTGCTCATTATCTGGAAGTAGAAAAGGGGCATGCTATTTTAGGACTGACTCAGGTTTCTTACTTTGATGATGGTACAGCTTTTGAGTATGTGAAGAGCCAATACGTCGGAGAACGTTTTGAGTTTTATCTAGAAAATAATTAGTTTTTAAGAATTCTCTTGAAGTTGGAAATCCTATCCACTTTAAGAGTTTTTTTGGTTAAGATTAGAAAACATTTTCCAATTAAGAAAAATAGTAATCATACGAGTATTTTTTAAAGATTCGTGTTATAATAGTTAGGTTATATGGTCCCGATAAGGTGGTGGGATTGATTGTAAATACTCTTCCTACCAGTTCTTTGTAACTCTATAACGAATATTTTTTAAGGGGGGACATTTTTTATGTCAGAACGTAAACTTTTCACGTCTGAATCTGTATCTGAGGGGCACCCAGATAAGATTGCAGACCAAATTTCAGATGCTATCTTGGATGCTATTTTAGAGCAGGATCCAGAAGCACACGTTGCTGCTGAGACAGCTGTTTATACTGGTTCAGTTCATGTATTTGGAGAAATTTCAACTACAGCTTATGTAGATATTAACCGTGTCGTACGTGATACGATTGCAGAGATTGGCTATACCAACACTGAGTATGGTTTTTCTGCAGAGACGGTGGGAGTTCACCCATCACTTGTTGAGCAGTCTCCAGATATCGCTCAAGGTGTTAATGAAGCCTTGGAAGTTCGTGGAAATGCTGATAAAGATCCACTTGACTTGATTGGAGCTGGGGACCAAGGTCTCATGTTTGGTTTTGCAGTTAATGAAACTGAAGAACTTATGCCGCTTCCAATCTCACTCAGTCACAAGTTGGTTCGTCGTTTAGCAGAGCTTCGTAAGTCTGGTGAAATTAGCTATCTTCGTCCAGATGCTAAATCTCAAGTTACTGTTGAGTACGATGAAAATGACCAGCCAGTGCGCGTGGATACAGTCGTTATTTCAACTCAACACGATCCAGAAGTCAGCAATGAACAGATTCATGAGGATGTGATTAACAAGGTTATCAAGGAAGTGATTCCAGCTTCTTATCTTGACGATGAGACTAAATTCTTCATCAATCCAACTGGTCGTTTCGTTATCGGAGGACCTCAAGGAGACTCAGGTTTGACTGGTCGTAAGATCATCGTGGATACTTATGGTGGTTACTCACGTCACGGTGGTGGTGCCTTCTCTGGTAAGGATGCGACTAAGGTTGACCGTTCAGCTTCTTATGCAGCTCGCTACATTGCTAAAAATATTGTTGCTGCAGGTCTTGCTAAGAAAGCTGAAGTGCAATTGGCTTACGCAATTGGTGTAGCCCAACCTGTATCTGTTCGTATCGATACCTTTGGTACTGGTACAGTAGCGGAAAGCAAACTTGAAAAAGCAGCGCGTCAAATCTTTGACCTTCGTCCAGCAGGAATCATCCAAATGCTGGACCTCAAACGTCCAATCTACCGTCAAACAGCGGCTTATGGACACATGGGACGTACAGATATCGATCTTCCATGGGAACGCTTGGACAAGGTTGATGCCTTGAAAGAAGCAGTTAAGTAACATAAAAAAGGAGTTGATTTAAACTCCTTTTTTACTTTTATTATGTGACTTTCAGTCCGTCTTGCTCCGTTAGGTGCGAGACAAAAAAACCACCCGCTATGCGGGTGCGCATCGAAGGTTATACCAAAAAACTCCAAACGCGATACAATTAAGGTGTTCAAGCCAATTGTAAAGCGAAAGGAGAAAAATATGGCTCAAAAAGCACATAGTTTATCACATACAAAATGGATGTGTAAATATCACATTGTGTTCACCCCTAAGTATAGACGAAAAGTGATCTATAATCAATATCGAAGTAGTTTGGGAGAAATATTCCATCGATTATGTAGTTATAAAGGTATTGAGATTATCGAGGGACACTTAATGCCTGATCATGTACATATGTTAGTAAGTATTCCACCTAGAATTAGTATTTCAAGTTTCATGGGATATTTGAAAGGTAAAAGCGCTCTAATGATGTTCGATAAACACGCAAATCTGAAATATAAGTTTGGAAATCGCCATTTTTGGGCAGAGGGATATTATGTGAGTACAGTTGGCCTCAATGAAGCCACAATAAAGAAATACATTCAGGAACAAGAGCGAAAAGATATTGCTTTAGATAAGTTGAGTGTAAAAGAATATGAAGATCCCTTTAGGGATAGTGGCAAGTAGTACATATGCCTCTTTGAGAGGCTTGTGACGAGTCAAATGCAATAAGGCTTGAACAAAGTGAAAGCCAGCGTCTTTAGGCGCTGGCTAGTTATCTGGGCTTATAGCCCTGGTACAAACCACCCGTTTGACGGGTGGTCATGATTTATTGATAGTCTTTAAAAAAGCCCAGTTCCCAATGGACTTAGTCCCATACTCTAACTCCATAAAATCTAGCAATACATAATCATTCTTTTTATAGAATGGAACATTTTTTTCTGTACTGGTAATGAGCCCTAAGCGCTTGCAGCCCTTGGATTTGACATAGGGCTCAACTGCGTCTCTAAGAAAAGCACTGCCCACACCTTGTCCTTTAACGGATGGATTGACTGCAAGGAGCATCAAATACCAGTCAAAGCTATTAGATTTTTTCAAATGTTCTTCGGAACGGTCTACTAAATCAAGATACTTCAAAAAATTTCGTGGGCTAATGTAGCGAAACAGTTTTATGACACCATTTAGCAAGTAAGATAAGATAGAAAAATCATTTTGTTGTAATAAGGCGACAGCTAGTATTTCTCCATCTTGTTCAGCTACTAAACAGGTCTCTTCTTTGATATAGAGGCGAGTAAGGAGACTCTCCAATAGTTCTAAAAAAGCAGGATAGTATTCAGGTTTCTTAAGATCATCTATGATTAGAGTTAAAAAAGGATAATCAAAGAAGCTGTCGGCCACCACTTTTCCAATTTTTTGATATTCGTCTAGTCTGGCTCTTCTATATATTATTTTTTCCATTTATAAGCTCCTTTTCCAATTCTCTAACATTATAACAAAACATATTAATTTTTTCGATAAAAATATTAAAGATTTACAGAAATATCTACCAATTTAGTAGTTTAGATGCTTCTCTAATAAAATATTGAAAAAACATTTATATTAATATATATTTATATAAATGGCTAGAGCAGATAAAAAGTACCCTATGGAGTTAGACATAATAATCTAACTTCATAGGGTGCTGTCTAATATGGCTAAGAATTATTTTGTAGGGATTGAAATTTCAATCAGCTTTTCAGAGTAGAGGGTCTTGATATTAGCTTCATCGATATTTTGCTTGTCAATCTTACGATTTAAGAAAAATTCTTGGATTTTCTCCATCTCTTTTTCTCGGATAGCGCGATGTTTATTTGAAATGAGGATTTCGTAATGAAGCGGTGCCTGGGTAAAAATAACATCTGTATTACCCGCAGAATAAACCTCTACAAGTGTTGCATCGGTGCTTTCTAACTGACTTTTAACAAGTTGCGAGTGTGAATTAGTAGTGTTGATGAGCTTCATAGGGTTTCCTCCTGAGTTTCTATGTCTATTATAGCACTTTTTGGAAAAATTGGGAAAGTTAATTTAAATTTGATGTTGTTTTTTCCAAGATTCGATAGCCCATTTATGACTTCCACGTTTGAGGTTAGCAATAGCTTCATCAATTGGGAACCAGGCTAGATGATTGAAGTCTTCCAAGGGTTTTTGAACTTCTTGGAAAGAGGTTGCTTCGTAGAGATAGGCTGGATTGTAGTAGTGAGTATCGCGATGGCTAGAATAAAAATACTCGTCAGCCTGACCATAATAGCTACCGATTTCAGCCGTAAAGCCTAATTCTTCAATCAATTCTCGTTTGAGAGCTTCAAAGTGGTCTTCACCTGCTTCAATCTTGCCACCAGGCAAGAACCAAGCACCATTTGGAGCTTGAACGAGGATAATCTTTTCATGTTTTGCATCAGGAATGACTGCATAAACACCGTAACGAGTCTTGTAGGTTACGCCCTCAATTTTCTCTCCAAATGTAGGATTTGTCATAAATGTCTCCTTCGTGATTGCGCTTTCTTTCTATCATATTAAAGAATGCTCTTACTGTCAAGTAAGAACATTCTTTTAGTATGAAGGAATTAGTCATTTGAATCAACTGTTTCCAATTTATTTTTTGATTTTATGATAATCTTACCATTGCTTGTCATGACTGCCTTGAAATCCTTCTCTCTAGGATTTTCAAGGTAGTAGTCAGTAATGGCATCTTCGATATAATCTTGAATGGTTCGACGGAGCGGGCGTGCTCCCATTTTAGGATCATAGCCAAGGTCTACAAGTTTTTCTTTGACCTTATCTGTAACATCCAAGTGGATACTATTGCTTGAAAGGCGCTTATTGACATCATCCAGCATAAGGTCAACGATTTGAAGGAGATTTTCCTTGCTGAGAGCCTTGAATTCGATTATCCCATCAAAGCGGTTCATGAATTCTGGACTAAAGAAGTTGCCTAATTCCCCAAGAACAGAGTTGGTACGACCTTCTCTAGCAGCACCAAATCCAACACTGGCTTCTGCCTTACCAGTACCTGCATTTGAAGTCATGATAATGATGGCATCCTTGAAGCTAACGGTACGCCCTTGACCATCTGTCAAGCGACCATCATCCAAGACTTGAAGAAACATATGCATAACGTCTGGATGGGCTTTTTCTACCTCGTCTAAGAGAATGAGAGAATAAGGATTGCGACGCACTTTCTCAGTCAGTTGTCCAGCTTCATCATAGCCTACGTATCCTGGAGGGGCACCGACGAGTTTAGCTACGCTGTGTTTTTCCATGTATTCGCTCATGTCAAAGCGAATCATACTATCAGCAGAACCAAAGAGTTCGATAGCTAATTGTTTAGAAAGCTCAGTTTTTCCGACGCCAGTTGGTCCGACAAAGAGGAAGCTGCCGATCGGACGATTTGGAGAACCAAGACCGACACGATTGCGGCGGATAGCTTTAGCGATTTTATCGACAGCATCGTCTTGGCCGATGACATGGGCTTTAAGGTCATTCGCTAAATTGATCAGTTGAGATTGTTCTTTTTCTTTGAGATCCCCAACTGGGATGTTGGTCTTTTGTTCGATGATGTGTTCAATCGTCTTTTCACTGATGATTGGAGTATCCTGGTCGGTTACCTTGGTCTTTTGCATTTCCTTATACTTGGCAATCTGATCACGGAAGTAGGCCGCTTTTTCAAAGTCTTCATCACGAGTTGCCTGAGTTTTAAGATTTTCTGCTTCGATTAGGCGTTGATCAATAACCTTAGGGTCGACGAAGTTTAAAGTAAGATTCATTTTAGAACCAGCTTCATCTAGAAGGTCGATGGCCTTGTCTGGTAAGAAACGGTCTTGGATGTAGCGGTTAGAAAGAGTAGCGGCAGCTTCGATAGCAGCATCGGTATAATGAACGTGGTGGTAATCCTCGTATTTCTTTTGAATACCTTTAAGGATAGTGATTGTTTCTTCCACTGTTGGTTCATCTACCTTAACAGGCTGCATACGTCGTTCTAAGGCGGCATCCTTTTCAATGATGCGGTATTCATTGAGAGTAGTAGCTCCAACAAGTTGGAGTTCACCGCGAGCAAGGGCTGGTTTGAGGATATTTCCTGCATCCATATTGCCATCTCCTGCAGATCCAGCTCCAACAATCTCATGAATCTCGTCAATGAAGAGGATGATATCATCGCGTTTGCGAATTTCCTCCATGAGTTTTTGCATGCGTTCTTCAAACTGACCACGAATACCTGTGCCTTGAACTAGGCTAACAACGTCTAAACGAATGACTTCTTTGCCTTGAAGCTTATGGGGAACATCACCATCAACAATTTTTTGAGCCAAGCCTTCGACAACAGCTGTCTTACCAACACCGGGCTCACCGATGAGGACAGGGTTGTTTTTGGTTCTACGGTTAAGAATTTCAATGACGCGGATGATTTCCTCGTCACGACCGATAACAGGGTCAACATTTCCACGACGAGCAATCTCAGTTACATTGATACCGTACTCTTCCAAGAGTCCTTTTTCTTGGTTAGGTGGAGGAGTTTGAACTGGCCCACGATTTTGAGGGCCGTAACCACCATTACCTCCGTAACCGCCACCTGACTGGGTTGGAGGAATATTGTTGTTAGAAGAAGGTCTAAAGTTATTCAAATCGTTGAAGAAGTCTCCAAAGGGATCAAAATCATGGTTGTTTAAATCTGTAATTCCTTTAAATAAGCTATTGTTAGGATCAGTTTTGATAATTTTGTAGCAATTTTGACAGAGATCGATTTGCTTTTGTTGACCATTGAGATTGGTATAAAGATGGATTGTTGAGTCATTGATTTTGCAGTTTTGACAGAGCATACCGCCACCTCATTTCTTTCTTAGCACTGACTAAATCTGAAAGGTCAAAAATAGTCAAATGACTGTATAGTTTCATTATATCATGATTATTGGGCAATTCAAGTAAAAAGATTAGGTATTAGCACTTTTGATAATAGAGTGCTAATGTTTTTGAAATCTTATAAACTAGGTCAGCATCACTTGAGTTAGTCTTTTTACGGATCGCATCAGTCTTTTTCTAATTTAAAAGTAAAAATAAGAGCTACTTCTAGCTAATTTTTGAATTTTCATTGAGTTCGCTTAAATATAGTTAAGTCTTGAGTATAAGAAAAAATCCTATTTGCAGTACAAAAAGGATTCTCGTTAGTGAAGAGGCTGGGACAAAAGTCCTAGCCTCTCAATTCTCTTTTGATTGTCGAGCAAGACGCAGTGGTTGAATAGGCTCTACTACGCTGATTTCATCAGCTTTTACAGCCCTACTCAACTGTGCGGAGGTGGGACGACGAAATCGAATTCTAACGAATTACCGATTTTTGTCCCACTCTCTGTATATCTATCATTAGTATAGAAGTTCGTAGATTTCCATCGCAATCAAGTCGATGCTATCAAAAGTATATGTTTCACGAGCTTCAACATCACGAAGAGTAAAGATTGGGCCATTTTCTTCATCATGGTTAAAAGCAACTTCAGCTACAACAACTCCCTCGCGCTCAAAGTTACGTTTTAAGTTACCACCATCTTTTGTCATTGCTTCTAGGCGGTTGATGATTCTAACCAAATGTGATTCCATTTTGATTCTCCTCCATTTCTTATCTTTACTATTTTACCATAAAGAGTATCTACTTGACTAGAAAAAACTAAGATTTCTCGCTATTTCTGTTTTCTTTGAAATTTTATTGAAAATATCAGGAAAAGATGTTGAATTTTTATACACAATATGTTATACTCATACAAGTTTTAAGTTAGAAAGTAGTGTATCTATGAATTTTTCTTTTTTACCTAAATATCTACCATATTTTAACTATGGTGCCCTCGTAACAGTCTTGATCTCTGTTTTAGTTGTCTTTTTTGGGACAATTTTGGGTGTGCTCCTAGCCTTTGCTCAACGTTCAAAAATCAAACCTCTAGCATGGATTGCCAATATTTATATCTGGATTTTCCGTGGAACACCTATGATGGTCCAGATTATGATTGCATTTGCGCTCATGAGTATTGATGCACCTACGATTCAGTTTGGGATTTTAGGGATTGAGCTTTCTCGGTTAATTCCAGGGATTATCATCATTTCAATGAATAGTGGTGCCTACGTATCAGAAACAGTTCGAGCTGGGATTAATGCAGTTCCAAAAGGACAATTAGAAGCAGCCTATTCGCTAGGAATTCGTCCTAAAAATGCTATGCGCTATGTCATTCTCCCACAGGCAATCAAGAATATCTTGCCAGCCTTGGGGAATGAGTTCATCACCATTATTAAGGATAGCTCGCTCTTGTCAGCTATTGGTGTTATGGAGTTGTGGAATGGAGCTACTACAGTGTCAACGACTACTTACCTGCCCTTAACACCACTCTTATTTGCAGCCTTTTACTACTTAATTATGACATCTATCTTGACAATGGCTTTGAAGGCTTTTGAAAATCGTATGGGACAAGGAGATAAGAAATAATGACAGAAACGCTAATTAAAATTGAAGACCTCCATAAAAACTTTGGCAAAAATGAAGTGCTCAAGGGCATTAACCTAGAAATCAAACAGGGTGAGGTAGTGGTCATTATCGGACCGTCAGGTAGCGGTAAGTCAACCCTCCTTCGTTCAATGAATCTCCTCGAAGAAGCTACTAAAGGAAAGGTTATCTTTGAAGGAGTAGACATTACGGATAAGAAGAATGACCTTTTTGCCATGCGTGAAAATATGGGAATGGTTTTCCAACAGTTCAATCTCTTTCCAAATATGACAGTAATGGAAAACATCACGCTTTCTCCTATCAAGACCAAAGGGGAAAGTAAGGAAGTTGCTGAGAAGATAGCGCATGAGCTCTTGGAAAAGGTTGGTTTACCAGATAAGGCAGATGCTTATCCACAAAGTTTATCTGGTGGGCAGCAACAACGTATCGCTATTGCTCGTGGTCTTGCCATGGAACCAGATGTCCTACTTTTTGATGAACCGACTTCTGCCCTAGACCCAGAAATGGTAGGGGAAGTACTAGCGGTTATGCAAGAACTTGCTAAGTCAGGAATGACTATGGTCATCGTGACGCATGAGATGGGCTTTGCGCGTGAAGTGGCAGACCGTGTCATCTTTATGGCTGACGGTGTTGTTGTCGAAGATGGAACTCCAGAGCAAGTCTTTGAACAAACCCAAGAACAAAGAACCAAGGATTTCTTGAGTAAGGTTTTGTAAAATATCGTTTATTAGAAAAGCTCCAAGTGGGCTTTTTCTTATAGTTTCAGACTATAAGGACTCTTAGGTAAGAAGTGTTAGAGGGACAAGTATATTTTTGATATAATAGAAGATATTTGTTAGAAAAGAGAAAACACATGACACAGATCATTGATGGGAAGGCCTTGGCGGCCAAGTTACAGGGACAATTGGCTGAAAAGACTGCGAAATTGAAAGAAGAGACGGGATTGGTGCCTGGTTTGGTGGTTATTTTGGTTGGGGACAATCCAGCCAGTCAGGTTTACGTTCGTAACAAGGAACGTTCAGCTATTGCAGCAGGATTCCAGAGTGAAGTTGTGCGAGTTCCTGAAACAATTACCCAAGAGGAATTGTTGGATTTGATTGCCAAATACAATCAAGATCCAGCTTGGCATGGGATTTTGGTGCAGTTACCATTACCAAAACACATCGATGAAGAGGCTGTTCTACTAGCCATTGATCCAGAAAAGGATGTGGATGGTTTTCATCCGCTCAACATGGGACGTCTTTGGTCTGGTCACCCAGTTATGATTCCTTCAACTCCTGCCGGGATTATGGAAATGTTTCATGAGTATGGGATTGAACTAGAAGGTAAGAATGCTGTCGTTATTGGTCGTTCCAATATTGTTGGGAAACCCATGGCCCAGTTACTGTTGGCTAAGAATGCAACTGTAACCTTGACCCACTCACGAACTCATAACCTTGCTAAGGTAGCTTCTAAAGCTGATATTCTTGTGGTAGCAATCGGTCGTGCCAAATTTGTGACTGCTGACTTTGTTAAACCTGGGGCTGTTGTTATTGATGTGGGGATGAACCGAGATGAAAATGGCAAGCTTTGTGGCGATGTTGACTATGAGGCTGTTGCACCAATTGCTAGTCATATCACCCCCGTACCTGGTGGAGTTGGGCCTATGACCATTACCATGCTGATGGAGCAAACTTATCAAGCTGCATTGCGTAGCTTGGATAGATAGAACAAGCATTTATTCTAGATAGTGAAGAAACAAGTTCTAAAAAGTGAACTTGTTTTTTTCTTGCACTTATTTTAATAAAATTACAGTAAAACTTCTACAAATTATTGAAAAAACTCTACTATTTTGATATATTAAAAGCATCAATATTTATATGGATAAAATAAGTAAGCGTCTAGAGGGAGGTTTATTTTTTGAAGCAAAATGTAATCGCTTACTAGAACATTGGAAAGGAACAATAATGGATAAGAGATTTTTTGAAAGACGGTGTCATTATAGTATTCGTAAATTTGCCATTGGTGCGGCTTCGGTTATGATTGGAGCTAGTATATTTGGTCTTCAGGTGGCTCAAGCTGCTGAAACTGAAACAACTAGTTCCAGCGAGGAAACAATTCACCAAGTTCAACCTTTAGATAAGCTTCCAGATGATCTTGCTGCAGCCATTGCAAAAGCTGAGCAAAATGGCCCACAAGATTCCGCTACTGAAGAAGAAGGAAATGATGCGGATGAATCCGCAAAACCAGCAACTGAAGAAAAGGTGACTGAGGCAACAAGTCCTAAGGAAAAAAAGGAAGCGGAAGTAGTTAGTCCTAAGGAAGAAAAAACTGAAAAACCTGCTACTGAAGTGGATGGGAAAGAGTCTACAGTTTCAGAAGCAAGTGCTGAAAAGCCAGTAGTTCGAGAAGAACATACAGATACAACTAACCAGAATAAACCTGTAACGGACGATAAAAGCAAGGAAGAAAAAGCTTCTGCAAGTGAATCACCTCAAGCCACAAAAGAAAAGGAAAAAGAAAATCAGCTCCTTGAAGAAAGAAAACAAAATTTCAACAAAGACTGGTATTTTAAACTAAACGCTCAAGGTGACTTTTCTAAGAAAGATGTGGATGTTCATGACTGGTCTAAGTTGAACCTTCCTCATGACTGGAGTATCTATTTTGATTTTGATCACAAGTCTCCTGCTCGAAATGAGGGTGGTCAATTAAACGGGGGTACTGCCTGGTATCGTAAGACCTTCACGGTTGACGAAGCTGCCAAGGACAAGGATGTTCGGATCAACTTTGATGGTGTCTACATGGACTCTAAGGTCTATGTAAATGGTAAATTTGTAGGTCATTATCCAAGTGGTTACAATCATTTTTCATACGATATTACTGAATTTTTAAATAAAGATGGTAGTGAAAATACTATTGCTGTCCAAGTTACCAATAAGCAGCCAAGTAGTCGTTGGTACTCAGGAAGTGGTATCTATCGCGATGTGACTTTAAGCTATCGTGATAAGGTACAAGTTGCTGAAAATGGAAATCATATTACAACTCCAAAACTAGCTGAACAAAAAGATGGCAATGTTGAAACACAAATCCAAAGCAAGATCAAAAATACTGCCAAGACTTTAGCCAAGGTATTTGTGGAGCAACAGATTTTTACTAAGGAAGGTAAGGCTGTTTCAGATTTGGTTCGTTCTGTAACTAAGAGTCTAGCAGGAAATGAGACAGCTGACTTTAAGCAAACGATTTTGGTTAATAAGCCAACCCTCTGGACAACCAAAAGCTACCATCCTCAGCTCTATGTTCTGAAAACCAAGGTTTATAAAGAAGGTCAGCTAGTTGATGTAACAGAAGATACTTTTGGTTACCGTTATTTTAACTGGACAGCCAAAGAAGGATTCTCTTTGAACGGTGAGAGAATGAAATTCCATGGGGTTAGTATCCACCATGATAACGGTGCCTTGGGAGCAGAAGAAAATTATAAGGCAACTTATCGTAAATTAAAACTCCTGAAAGATATGGGAGTTAACTCTATCCGTACAACCCACAATCCAGCAAGTCCACAGTTGCTCGACGCTGCGGCAAGTCTAGGACTTTTGGTGCAAGAAGAAGCCTTTGATACTTGGTATCGTGGCAAGAAAACGTATGACTATGGACGTTTCTTTGACCAAGATGCAACTCACCCAGAAGCCAAGAAGGGTGAGAAGTGGTCTGATTTTGACCTCAGAACCATGGTCGAACGTGATAAAAATAATCCATCTATCGTTATGTGGTCACTCGGTAACGAAGTTGATGAAGCAGATGGTGGTGAGCGTTCGCTAGAAACAGCCAAGCGTTTGAAAGCCATCATCAAAGCAATCGATACAGAACGCTATGTGACCATGGGGGAAAATAAATTTAGTCGTAGGTCTACAGGCTTGTTCTTAGAATTGGCAGCAATCATGGATGCTGTTGGTATGAACTATGGGGAACGGAATTATGATGCGGTTCGTAAGGAACATCCAGATTGGTTGATTTATGGTTCTGAAACCTCTTCAGCGACTCGAACTCGAGATTCTTATTTTGATCCTGCTCATTTACTCTGGCACGACAATCGCCCAAATCGTCACTATGAACAATCAGACTATGGTAATGACCGTGTAGCCTGGGGTAGAACAGCTACTGAATCTTGGACTTTTGACCGTGATCGTGCTGGCTATGCAGGTCAGTTCATCTGGACTGGTTTCGACTATATCGGTGAACCTACACCTTGGCATAACCAGGATAATACACCAGTGAAAAGCTCTTACTTTGGTATTATTGATACGGCAGGATTGCCTAAGAATGATTTCTATTTATACCGTAGTGAGTGGTATAGTGCCAAAGAAAAACCAACTGTTCGTATCATGCCTCACTGGAATTGGACAGAAGAAACGCTCAAGGAACGTAATATGCTGGTCAATGGCAAGGTTCCAGTTCGGACCTTCTCAAATGCCGCTAGCGTAGAATTGTTCTTGAACAATGAGTCCCTCGGTAAGAAAGAATTTGTTAAGAAAAGAACTGAAGATGGGCGCCCTTATCACGAGGGAGCTAAACCAAGTGAATTGTATCTTGAGTGGTTGGTTGACTATAAACCAGGTACCTTAACTGCTATTGCTCGTGATGAAAATGGAAAAGAGATTGCGCGTGATAGTGTGACAACAGCAGGGGAGCCAGCTAGAGTTCGTCTCACCAAGGAAGAGCATGTCATCACTGCAGATGGCAAAGATTTGTCTTATATCCATTATGAAATCGTTGATGAAGACGGCAATGTTGTACCAACTGCCAATAATCTTGTTCATTTCAATCTTCATGGCCAAGGCCAAATCGTTGGTGTGGACAATGGGGAACAAGCTAGCCGTGAACGTTATAAGGCTCAGAAAGATGGTACATGGCAAAGAAAAGCCTTCAATGGTAAAGGTGTTGTCATTGTAAAATCTACTGAAAAAGAAGGTAAATTCACTCTTTATGCGGATTCTGCAGGCTTGGCTTCAGATCAGGCAACAGTCACAACCGTTTCAGGCAAGAAAGAAAATCGTCACTTTGTAGCCTATGCTCCAGTTAAGGCAAGAACTGATGTCAGCGAGGATCCAAAATTGCCAGAGACTGTGACAGCTATTTATAGCGATGGTAGTGTCGAAGAAAAAGCTGTGACTTGGGACATCCCAGAAGATCTCCTTTCAAGTGCTGGTGAGAAAAAAGTCCTTGGTAGTGTGGAAGGACTCGAAGCCAAGGCTGAAGCCCTTGTTAAGGTGGTTGCACTCGATAAGTGGTTGCCTAAAGTTGCGACTGTCCCAGTGGGAACAGCAGCAGAAGATTTGGATAAAACTGTAACGGCTGTTTTGTCAGATGGTAACTTGGTTGATGCGGATGTCGTTTCTTGGACCTTGAAAGATCCTGATGCCTTGACAAAAGAAGGTGGACGTACTGAAGCAACTGGTAAATTAGTTGGAAATGACTACGAGGTGACAGCAACCTTTATCGCAAGTGATCAGGAAACAGAAAGTACTGTTACAGGTCTCACAGTTGGAGATAAGACTCTTGAAAACTTTGAGTCTGGAAAGACCTACTACCGAGTATCCCTTCCTTATACTGCTAAAATCCCAAGTGTTGGTGCAGAAACTACTGGCTATCAGGTAACAGTTCAACAAGCTTCAGCAGCTAATGATTATCAGGCTTCTGTATTCTTGAGTGACCAGAAGGGCGATTTGGTTCAAACATATTTGATTCAATTCGTGAAGGAAGCTCCTGCCTTGACACGCTTGGAAGTAAGTGTAGAAGGTAAAGAAAATGCAACAGAAGATCAAGTCCTCCCTTATCATGTCATTGGACATTACGAAGATGGTTCACAGAGTGAATTTTCAGCATCAGATATCCATTTGGAAGCTAAGTCAGCTGATGGTGCTCATCTTGAGGTGAATGGTCAGAACTTGCTTCTTTACAAGAAAGGTAGTGTAACCCTCACTCCTCGTATTGACAATCAAACTGATAAGACTCAGTCTGTAGCAACTGAACTGGTCATCAAAGAAAATACAGTAGACAAGAAAATTGTCAAACTTCATCCTGTTTCTATCTCTACAGATATCAATCAGCAACCGAATTTGCCTGATCAAATCGGAGCAGAATTTGATAAGGGCTTGCCTCGTAAGGTAGCTGTAACTTGGGACAAGGTAGATGCAAAAGATTTGAGCTACTATCATAGCTTTACCCTTAAAGGTCATGTAGAAGGCACAGATATTGAAGCTCTTGCCAATGTGACTGTAGAAGGTTTGCAGGTTGCTGAGGAAATCAGTTTAACTCTACCTAAGGGTGAAACGGTTCAATTACCTGCTAGTGTTCGTGCTTATCATTCTAATGGAACAACTGTCTATAAAGATGTCCTTTGGGATAAGGTTCCTGAAAACTTTAGTCAGACTGAAGGCATCTATGAAATCAAGGGTCAATTAGTGGGTAGCCATCTAACTACCAAGGCCCATGTCCGTGTTTCTAGTCAAGTTGTTGCTGGAAATAATATCTCTAAACAGTGGACTGGTTCTCAATTGCCAGCTGCTATTGTATCCAATACGGGTGGTGATGATTCGGCAAGTACCCTGAACGACTTGACAGTTTCAAGAGCCAGTACAGATGTTAAGAATCGATGGACTACATGGCAAACAGGTACTGATAATGACTGGGCATCTATCTTGTTTGGTAACTCTGGTGATTTGACCAAGCGCTTTGTCGACAATCTATCAGTTGATTTCTATACAGACGGGGCAATCGGACTTCCAAAAGAATATGTTATTGAATACTATGTCGGTCAAGAAGTTCCAGATCTTCCAAATGATGTCAATAATGCTCAACGTGATACCAACCATCCATTCAACAATGCTGCCAACTGGAAAGAAGTTGAACATCTCAAAGCTCCAGGACAATTATCTGCAGGTCAAACAAACCACTTTACATTTGATAAGGTTGAAACTTATGCTGTTCGTATGCGTATGAAGAAAGCAGATGGAACTGCTGGTGTCGGTTTGACAGAAATCACTATTTTAGGAAGTAAGGTTCCAAGTGCTACCAGCTCAGAAATTTCTATCCAAGTAGATGGTAAGAAGCTTGAGCATTTCAATCCGTCTAAGACAGATTATTATATTCCTCAAGCAAGCAAGGAAATCACTGCAACAGCCAGCAACAACGGTGTGGTGACAGTTGTTCCTGCAACAAGTGAAAAAGGTGCGACACGCCTTATCTTGAAAGCAGAAGACGGAACCATCTTGAAAGAATATCGCATCTTCCGTGATGATGAAAAAGAAACAACACAACCAGTAGCTACGGAAAATAGTGCTCAGACCTTGAATGTTGGTGATCAACTTCAATTGCCTGCCGAAGTAACGGTCTACTATCCATCACAGACTGGCTGGGTTAAAGCTAACCTTGCTGTCCAATGGGATGCAGTTCCAGAACATGCGACTGCCCAAGAAGGTAACTTTGAAGTGCTTGGTCATGTTCTAGGAACAGACTTAACAACCAAGATGCAAGTAACAGTTGTTACAAAAGGTAATCAAGTTATCTCAGAAAATGCAAGCAATAATGCGACAGATTCTAAAGCCTTTGCATCTACTACAAATGATACACAAGCAGCTTCTCGGGATAAAATTTTCTATATCAACGATGGTCACTTTAACGAAGATGGACGTTGGACTAACTGGTCTCGTACTCCGAAAGATCAAGAAACATCTGTGGGAATTCTCTTTAAGAAGAATGGTCAGATTACACCTCAGTCTGTTGGAAAAGTAGCTATTCAGTTCTTTAAGGACAGTGGAACAGACGCACCAGCGACAATGGTATTAGAAAGATATGTTGGGCCTGCCTATACAGAACCAAGCACTATTTCTCGCTATGAAGAGAATGCGGATCATCCATTTAACAAGGCAGAGAACTGGCAAGAAATTCCTTATAAGGCGTCTGGAGAAATCGTGGCTGGTAAGCCAATCGAATTTACCTTTGATCCAATTCAGACAACAGCTATTCGAGCACGCATGACTCGTAAATCGACAACTAATGGTCTAGCAATGGTTGAGTTTAGTGCTTACTCTCCTGCTAAAGCAAACGATGTGGAAACTCCTTCAGTGACTATTTCGGTTGCTGGAAAAGCATTGGAAAATTTTGATCCTGAGGTATCAGATTATACAGTGAACTTAAATGGCACTAAACCACAGGTGACTGCTCAAGCAAGTGGTCACGGTGTGACAACGGTTGTTGAGTCTAGTCAGGATAACCTTCCTAGCCTTGTTCGTCTTCTTGCTAAGGATGGTAGTCTTGTCAAGGAATATCGTATTCACTTCAAGCCTAGTCACCGTATAGTTCCTGAAGAAGGTGACCAAAGTCCTGTTCTCGAACGACCAAGTTTAGAAGTTGTCAAGACCGAAATTCCATTTAAGGAAATTATTCGTGAAAACAATGACTTAGCTCAAGATGAACGTCGTGTAATCTCAGAAGGTAAGAAGGGTGAAAGAGTTGATTATGTTGAGGTTCTAGGATCTAACCGTACCACTGTTCATACAGATACGACTGAGGCGCAAGATCGAGTTGTTGAAGTCAAGGTCAAACCAGCCATTACTACAAGTAAGGGTGATGAGCCAGCTCCAGTGGTAGAAGTCCCAGAATTTGAGGGCGGAGTCAATGCAGTAGAAGCAGCTAAGAACGAGTTACCAGAATACACAGACGCAATCGGGACAGCAGGTGATGAGCCAACTCCAGTGGTAGAAGTCCCAGAATTCAAGGGCGGTGTTAACGCAGTAGAAGCAGCTAAGCATGAATTGCCAGAATACACAGATGCAATCGGGACAGCAGGTGAAGAGCCAGCTCCGGTAGTAGAAGTCCCAGAATTTGAAGGTGGTGTCAATGCAGTAGAAGCCGCTAAGAATGAATTGCCAGAATACACAGAGGCAATCGGCACAGTAGGCGACGAGCCAGCACCAGTAGTAGAAGTCCCAGAATTCAAGGGTGGTGTCAATGCAGTAGAAGCCGCTAAGCATGAGTTGCCAGAATACACAGACTCAATCGGGACAGCAGGTGAAGAGCCAGCACCAGTAGTAGAAGTCCCAGAATTTGAAGGTGGTGTCAATGCAGTAGAAGCCGCTAAGAATGAATTTCCAGAATACACAGAGGCAATCGGCACGGTAGGTGACGAACCAGCTCCAGTAGTAGAAGTCCCAGAATTTGAGGGCGGCGTCAATGCAGTAGAAGCCGCTAAGAATGAATTACCAGAATATACAGATGCAATCGGCACAGTAGGTGACGATCCAGCTCCTGTAGTAGAAGTGCCAGAATTTGAAGGTGGTGTCAATGCAGTAGAAGCCGCTAAAAATGAGTTGCCAGAGTACACAGAAGCAATCGGCACAGTAGGCGACGATCCAGCTCCTGTAGTAGAAGTGCCAGAATTTGAAGGTGGTGTCAATGCAGTAGAAGCTGCTAAGAACGAAGCCCCAGAATTTACAGGTGGCGTTAATGCTGTGGAAGCAGCCAAGAACGAGCTGCCAGAATACACAGGAACATTGGCTACAGTGGGAAATGAGCCAGCCCCAAGTGTGGAAAAACCAACTGCAGAGGTTCAAATCTTATCTGATAAGGAAACTGGAGTTCTGGTAGCAGGGCTATCTCAAGACTTGGATGCTAATCTCAAGCTTCAAGTTCAAAAGGTTCTACGCCAAGAATTAGCTGGTAAGCAATACGATGCTTATCAAGTGAAATTGCTAGATAAAGATAACCAAATGGTTGATCCAAAGGGTGCAGTTCTAGTGAGATTGCCAGTCAAGGGTCAGGTTCAAGAGGTTTATCACATGAGCTTAGATCAAGGCTTGCAGGTTCAAAAGGTGACGTTAGTAGGTGACACAGTTGAATTTGTCACCAAAGATCTAGGACTTTATGCGATTGTCTATAAAGAACAAAATCAAGAACCAGTAAAACCAGTAGAACTAGATCATAGCCCAGCAACTCAGGGTGAGGTCCTTGAAAATGCTTCAGGAAAAGCAAGTTCAGCAAGACTTCCAGAAACAGGTGAAAGTCGATCTGATACAGCTGCCTTCCTAGCAAGTCTCAGTCTTGTTTTATCAGTGGCTTTACTAACTGTTAAACGTAAAGAAAAGTAAGGTTGAAAACTCCCAGCTCTAAAAAAGCTAATCGTTATAAATGAAGAGGCTGGGACAAAAGTCCTAGCCTCTCAATTGTCTTTGGATTGTCGAGCAAGACGCAGTGGTTGAGTGGGCTCTACTACGCTGATTTCATCAGCTTTTACAGCCCTACTCAACTGTGCGGAGGTGGGACGACGAAATCGAATTCTAACGAATTACCGATTTCTGTCCCACTCTCTTTATTAATTGGGTAGTGAGGTGTATAATTGAAGTAAGAGAATGTGAGGAGAAGGACCATGATTGTAAAAGTTTGTAATGCAGATTTTAGTCTCCAGTGGGATGGGATCTATCAATTTGCTCTTGAAAACTATCCTCAGATTCAAGAATGGGAATTGGAGAAGCTAGCAAAGTTTATTGCTTACGAACAGGACCATCATCGTCAGACCATTGTGGAATGTAAGAATCATGAATTAAATATACAAATTTATGATTACTTGCAAGAGCATAGCTTTTTTCCTCCCTACAGACCAAGTCATCGCCTTGTAGCTTCTACCTATGATATCCAGAGGAAGTTGGTTACCTCAGATTATTGTAGTCATACTTGTACAGTTGAGGTGGCTCAGGCTATTTTTCAGACTGGAAAACTCATGTCGGCGGTAAAAGTATTTGGTAAAAGTGGGGCTGAGCTAGTTACAGATAGTCGTAATGCAGCTTCTGATCCAGCAGACTATTTTGACTATATCATGTTCGGATGGTCTAATACGACTTCGGGTTACCGACTCGCTATGGAGCGTTTGTTAGGAAGGGCACCTTCTGAGGAGGAATTGCAAGAAAAGTTCATTCCTGGCGTTAGTTTTCATTTTCTGTATGAAGAATTAATTCAAGCACCAGGTTATATCTTTGATGGCTATCATGTTGCGAAGGTAAGAGATAGTTTAGATTTGGATACCTTTCTTCATTTGTGTGTTATTCCTTCAAAAGATAAGGCTTGTTTTGAAGGTTTGATTCCTTGTCAATTACAAGATAGAGTGATTTACCTAGACTATGAGGGAGAAGGGTTACAGGCTTGGAATACCAAGGTTAATCAAGTACTAAATAGTAAGGATAAGTTGAAGTGAAGGAGTAGTGTATGAAAGAGATTGATCAAGCTCTATTGAAAAAAGTGATCATCGAGCGTTCTCGTTCTAGTCATAAGGGAGACTATGGGCGTCTTCTCTTGATCGGGGGAACTTATCCCTATGGGGGAGCGATTATTATGGCTGCCTTAGGGGCTGTTAAAAGTGGCGCAGGATTGGTGACAGTAGCAACGGATAAAGAGAATATTCCAGCTCTGCATAGCCATCTGCCGGAGGCTATGGCTTTTACTCTTGACGATAAGCAATTGCTTGAGCAACAGTTGCCGAAAGCTAATATTGTCTTGCTTGGACCTGGACTAGTGGATGATGAGCGTGGAGAAGAGCTTCTTCAAACAGTCTTTCATCGTTCAAATCAAGACCAGACTCTCATACTGGATGGTGGTGCCTTATCCATTTTTGCTAAGACGGAAATGAAATTCCCCAAAGCCCAGCTTGTTTTAACTCCTCACCAGAGGGAATGGCAAGTCTTGTCAGGCTTAGATTTGGATTCCCAAGGAAGCAAGGAAACAGGAGAGGCTTTGATGAGTTTTCCTTCAGGAACGATTTTGGTTCAAAAAGGTCCAGCTACTCGAATCTGGCAAGCTGGACAAGTTGATTGTTATCAGCTGAGTGTCGGTGGCCCCTATCAGGCAACTGGAGGAATGGGTGATACTCTGGCTGGGATGATTGCCGGTTTTGCTGGTCAATTCCCACAAGTTAGCCTCTATGAAAGGGTCGCAGTAGCGACTTATTTGCACTCAGCAATTGCCCAAGAACTGGCTGAGGACAATTTTGTAGTTCTGCCAACAACGATCAGTCAACATATCCCAGCCTTCATGAAGAAAATACAAAAAGACACCTGAGGTTTTCAGGTGCCTTTTGACTATTAGAAGAGGTCTTTGACCTTATCAACAAGATTACCGATTCCTTCTGATCCTGAAATCAAACTTTGAGCCTGACTAAGGTATTCACCGAGCTGGTCCTTATTTTCTTCGACAAAGGTTTTTGCTGCAGCCAAATCTTTTTTCTCGATTAGCTCCTTTACTTGATTAAACAAATCTAATGGGTTCATGATGTCCCTCCTTTTCTACATTTCTATTCAATCATTTTTTAGAAAAACTTGCAAGAAACTTGACCCTTCCAATAAAGTTCATGGATGTCAAATTGTGTAAATTTTGATATAATTTTTAATGATGAATTTTAGAAATGATCGGTACGTGGTCGTGGATTTAGAGGCGACTAGTACCGGAAGCAAGGCAAAAATTATCCAAGTAGGAATCGTGGTCATTGAAAATGGCGAGATTGTTGACCAATTTGCAACGGATGTCAATCCCCATGAACCCTTGGATACTCATATCAAAGAATTAACGGGCTTGACCGATCAGCGACTAGCAGAGGCACCGGAGTTTTCTCAGGTGGCTGGAAAAATTTTTGACTTGGTCAAGGACGGTGTTTTTGTTGCGCACAATGTCCAGTTCGATGCTAATTTGTTGGCAGAATTCCTCTTTTTTGAAGGCTATGAATTGCGCACTCCCCGTATCGATACAGTGGAGTTGGCCCAGGTATTTTATCCTCAGCTTGAAAAATACAATCTGGGGATTCTCTGTCAAGAGTTGGGAATTTCACTAGAAAAAGCCCATACTGCCTTATCAGATGCCCAAGCAACAGCAGAGCTCTTTCTTTGTATGCGACAAAAAATGTTTCAACTGCCAAAAGGCTTATTGGAGCGCTTGTTAAGTTTGTCAGATGGTTTATTATATGAGTCTTATCTGGTCATCGAGGAAGTTTATCAGAGGCAGTCCATCCTAGTTGAACATGACCTGGTAGAAGTGCAAGGTTTATTTTTAAGAAAAGAAAAACCAGCCCTTTCTCCACGCAAACTCTCAAAAGATTTCCAAACCAATATTGCCTTGTTGGATTTGGAACATAGAGCTCCACAAGCTAGCTTTTCTCAAAAAGTTCAAGATTTTCTACAGAATGAGAAAATTGCTTTTGTGCAAGCTCAGACTGGAATTGGGAAAACCTACGGCTATTTGTTACCCGCTTTATCACTAGAAAACGAAAAAGGAATCCTTCTCAGTGTTCCTACTAAAGTTCTACAAAATCAAGTCATGCAAGAAGAGGCTCGTAGATTGGAAGAGGTCTTTCACCTTTCGATTCATAATCTTAAAGGACCACAGAATTATCTAAAACTAGATGCCTTTCATCATGCACTAGAGGAAGAAGAGTCCAATCGCTTGTACACACGTTTTAAGATGCAACTTCTAGTTTGGTTGACCGAAACAGAAACTGGAGATTTGGATGAGATTGGACAACTTTATCGCTACCAGCAGTTTTTACCAAACTTGGTGCATGATGGTAATCTTCCCAAAGCTTCTCTCTTTTGGTTAGAGGATTTTTGGAGACGGGGGCAGAAAAAAGCTCGCTCTTGCCAGCTACTTGTGACAAATCATGCTTATCTCGTTACCCGACTTGAGGATGATCCCAGTCTACTAGAGGGCCGTCTCTTGATTTTGGATGAGGCCCAGAAGATCTTACTAACTTTGGAAAGTCTTTTACAAAAGAGTTTCGTTTTAAACGACATAGTAGACCAGCTAGATCAAGCTCTAGTTCGAGAAGAAGGGACGCTTCAGAGACGCTTGATGGAGAGTATTCGCTTTGAGCTTTGTCATTTGATGGACCAGTTCCTATCTGGCAAACGAAGAATGTGCCCTGCGACAACAATGGCACAACTCCAACAGGATTTCTCAGAGTTAGAAGTTCAAGGTTTTCAGGATTGTCAGCGATTTTTCTGCACGGATGGAGAATTTTGGCTATCAGCCTCAGACTTGTCTAGCAAGAAGGTTGTCATTTCTTCCAGTCGCAATCAACGTCTACTCTTTTCTGAGATTTTTCCAGAGAGTTGTCAACTCTTAGCTGTCTCTGCAACCTTGGAAATTAGTAGCAGAGTGACTTTACCAGAACTAATGGGATTCCCGCATGCAGCCTTTGACAGACTGGATGAGAATTTTCAAGAAAATCAAGAAATTTTGGTTGTTAAGGATTTTCCATTGGTGACTGAAATCTCTCAAGAAGACTATGCTCATGCTCTTGTAGAAGTGCTGGAAGATTTGTCTTACCTTGAAGAGCCCATGCTCGTTTTATTCACTTCAAAAGACCTTTTGTTGCAGGTATCAGATTCTTTATCTCTTTCTCATCTAGCCCAGTATAAGAACGGAGATCCTGCTCAACTCAAGAAACGATTTGAAAGAGGAGACTCTCAACTCTTACTAGGGACAGGAAGTTTTTGGGAGGGAGTTGATTTTGCAACTCACCCTCGAGTGATTGAAGTGGTGACACGCCTGCCCTTCCAAAATCCAGAAGATCCCTTTACGAAAAAAATGAATCAGGAACTGCGTCTTGAAGGGAAAAATCCTTTCTATGACTATCAACTGCCAATGGCTATTGTTCGCCTCAAACAAGCGATAGGTAGAACCATGCGTCGTCTTGGACAACGCTCCTCTGTCCTGATCTTGGATAGCCGAATGACAAGCAAGCGATATGGAAAGCAGATTGGCAAGGCCTTGTCACAGACTAGTCGAGTCAGAGAAGTTGGCAAAGAGCAAATATTCTCAAAAGTTCAAGAATTTTTACACAAAAAATAAAATAAACATCTGAAAGAATGAAGGAGACCTTTATGAAACGTTCTCTCGACTCTCGAGTCGATTATAGTTTGATTCTACCAGTATTCTGTTTGCTGGTGATTGGAGTGGTAGCTATTTACATTGCTGTTAGCCATGACTATCCACATAATATCTGGCCTATTCTCGGTCAGCAACTAGCTTGGATTGTCTTGGGAATTGTTATCAGCTTTGTAGTCATGTTCTTTAATACAAAATTTTTATGGCAGGCGACTCCCTATCTCTACGCCCTAGGTCTAGTCCTCATGGTCTTACCCTTGGTTTTCTACAACCCTAGTTTGGTCGCAGCAACAGGGGCAAAAAACTGGGTGTCAATCGGTGGAGTGACACTTTTCCAGCCTTCTGAATTTATGAAAATTTCCTATATTTTGATCTTGGCTCGGGTCATTGTTCAATTCACACAGAAACACAAGGAAAGTGAACGAACGATTCCTTTAGACTTCCTCTTGATACTGTGGATGATTATCTTCACGCTACCAGTCTTAGGTTTACTGGCCCTGCAGAGTGACTTAGGAACGGCCTTGGTCTTTGTCGCAATCTTTGCGGGACTGGTCTTGCTTTCTGGGGTATCATGGAAAATCATCATTCCAATTTTTGTAACAGCTGTATCGGGAATTGCAGGATTTTTGGCAATTTTCATCACAAAAGATGGGCGTGCTTTCATACATCAAATCGGGATGCCAACCTATCAGATTAACCGTATCCTTGCCTGGCTCAATCCATTTGATTATGCACAAACGACCACCTATCAACAGGCCCAAGGGCAAATCGCCATCGGTAGTGGAGGTCTGTTTGGTCAAGGATTTAATGTATCCAATCTCCTTATTCCCGTTCGTGAGAGTGATATGATTTTTACAGTTATTGCAGAAGATTTTGGTTTTATCGGCTCTGTCCTTGTAATTACACTTTATCTCCTACTGATCTATCGAATGTTAAAAATCACTCTGAAGTCCAATAACCAATTTTATACCTACATTTCAACTGGATTTATTATGATGCTCTTGTTCCATATTTTTGAAAATATTGGGGCGGTGACAGGCCTACTACCTCTGACAGGGATTCCTTTGCCGTTCATTTCCCAAGGGGGATCAGCCATTATCAGTAATCTGATTGGTGTCGGTCTGCTTCTATCTATGAGTTATCAAACGCATCTAGCCGATGAAAAGAGCGGTAAGACAAGATTTAAACGGAAGAAAGTTGTTTTGAAAAAAGTTAAATAAGGAGTAAATCATGGCTAAAGTTGCAGTTATCTTAGCAGATGGCTTTGAAGAAATCGAAGCCCTAACAGTTGTGGACGTATTACGTCGTGCTAATATTACTTGTCATATGGTTGGTTTTGAAGCCCAAGTGACGGGATCACATGCCATTCAGGTACAAGCTGATCGTGTGTTTGATGGTGATTTATCTGACTACGACATGATTGTCTTACCAGGGGGCATGCCAGGATCAGCAAATTTACGCGATCATGAACTTTTGATTGCTGAACTTCAAAAATTTGAGCAAGTCGGTAAAAAAGTAGCAGCCATCTGTGCAGCACCAATTGTTCTGAATCGGGCTGGTCTCCTTAAAGATAAAGAGTTCACCTGCTACGATGGTGTTCAAGAGCAAATTGCTGATGGTCACTATCGCAAGGAAACAGTTGTTGTCGACGGTCAGTTAACAACTAGTCGCGGTCCAGCTACTGCCCTTGCCTTTGCTTATAACCTAGTGGAACAACTTGGTGGCGATGCAAATGGTTTGAGAGAAGCTATGCTTTATCGTGATGTATTTGGTTTAGATTAAGTGAAACGAGAAGAATCTGTCTATTAAAGGATTCTTCTCGTTTTTTACTGTTAAAATAGAAGGAAATCGTCGCTTTTTTCATAAAAAAATGCTATAATGAAGGGTATGAAATATCACGATTACATTTGGGATTTAGGTGGAACTCTACTTGATAATTATGAGACTTCGACCGCGGCTTTTGTGGAAACATTAGCTCAATTTGGAATCGAAGAAGAACATGATAAAGTTTACAATGCCTTGAAAGTGTCAACCGCTTTTGCGATTGACCGTTTTGCCCCAACAATAGAGAATTTTTTAGAAAAATACAAGGAAAACGAAGCGCGAGAGCTTGAACATCCTGCCTTATTTGAGGGAGTACCTGCTTTATTGGAGGAAATCTCAGACCAGGGAGGACGGAACTTTTTAGTTTCGCATCGTAATGACCAAGTTTTGGAAATCCTTGAAAAGACTGGAATTTCCAGCTATTTTACAGAGGTGGTAACAGCTAGTTCTGGCTTCAAGAGAAAACCCAATCCAGAGTCAATGATTTATTTGCGAGATAAGTACAAGATAAGCTCTGGCATCGTTATTGGTGATCGACCTATAGATATTGAAGCTGGACAAGCAGCTGGCTTAACGACACATCTCTTTGAAAATATCGTGACATTGAGACAAGTATTAGACATGTAAGAAAAAGGAAAAAAATGACAGAAGAAATCAAAAAACAACAGGCACAGGATTATGATGCCAGTCAGATTCAAGTTTTGGAAGGTCTGGAAGCCGTTCGTATGCGTCCTGGTATGTATATCGGATCAACTGCCAAAGAAGGACTTCATCACCTTGTCTGGGAAATTGTAGATAACTCTATCGATGAGGCCTTAGCAGGATTTGCTAGCCACATCCAAGTCTTTATTGAACCAGATAATTCGATTACGGTTGTCGATGATGGACGTGGGATTCCAGTTGATATCCAAGAAAAAACTGGTCGACCTGCTGTTGAGACAGTCTTTACCGTTCTTCACGCTGGAGGTAAATTCGGCGGAGGCGGATACAAGGTTTCAGGTGGACTCCACGGTGTAGGTTCATCCGTTGTAAATGCCCTCTCAACTCAATTAGATGTTCATGTTCATAAAAATGGAAAAATCCATTATCAAGAATACCGTCGTGGGCATGTAGTAGCAGACCTTGAAGTGGTCGGTGATACGGATCGTACTGGAACAACCGTTCACTTCACACCAGATCCAGAGATTTTTACAGAAACGACTGAGTTTGACTTTGACAGATTAAACAAACGGGTGCAGGAACTTGCTTTCCTTAACCGTGGTCTTCAGATATCTATTACAGATAAACGAGAAGGTCAAGAGCAAACCAAACATTACCACTACGAAGGTGGGATTGCTAGCTACGTTGAGTACATCAATGAAAACAAGGATGTCATTTTTGAAAACCCAATCTACACAGATGGTGAAATGGATGACATCACAGTAGAAGTTGCTATGCAGTACACAACGGGCTACCATGAAAATGTCATGAGTTTCGCCAACAACATCCATACCCATGAAGGTGGAACCCATGAACAAGGTTTCCGTACAGCCTTAACTCGTGTCATTAACGACTACGCTCGTAAAAACAAACTCCTCAAAGACAATGAAGATAATCTAACAGGTGAGGATGTCCGTGAAGGATTGACTGCTGTTATCTCTGTGAAGCATCCAAACCCACAGTTTGAAGGACAAACAAAGACCAAGCTTGGAAATAGCGAAGTTGTAAAGATCACTAATCGTCTCTTTAGTGAAGCATTTTCAGACTTCTTGATGGAAAATCCTCAGATTGCTAAACGCATCGTAGAAAAAGGGATTTTGGCTGCGAAAGCGCGTGTTGCTGCCAAGCGTGCGCGTGAAGTGACCCGTAAGAAGTCAGGTTTAGAAATTTCAAACCTTCCAGGGAAGTTAGCAGATTGTTCCTCAAACAATCCAGCTGAAACTGAACTTTTCATCGTCGAAGGAGACTCAGCGGGAGGTTCTGCAAAGTCTGGTCGTGACCGTGAATTCCAAGCAATTTTACCAATCCGCGGTAAAATCCTCAACGTCGAAAAGGCCAGCATGGATAAAATCCTAGCCAATGAAGAAATCCGTAGCCTTTTCACAGCTATGGGAACAGGCTTTGGTGCGGAATTTGATGTCAGCAAGGCACGTTATCAAAAACTCGTCATCATGACGGATGCCGATGTCGATGGAGCCCATATCCGTACCCTCTTGTTAACCTTGATTTATCGTTATATGAAACCCGTCTTAGAAGCAGGTTATGTTTATATCGCCCAACCACCAATTTACGGTGTTAAGGTCGGCAGTGAAATTAAAGAATACATCCAACCTGGGGCAGATCAAGAAATTCGTCTCCAGGAAGCCTTGGCTCGCTATAGTGAAGGTCGTGCCAAACCAACTATTCAGCGATATAAAGGTCTTGGAGAAATGGATGATCATCAGCTTTGGGAAACAACTATGAATCCTGAACACCGTCTCATGGCGCGTGTATCAGTGGATGATGCTGCAGAAGCAGATAAAATCTTTGATATGCTGATGGGTGACCGTGTAGAACCACGTCGAGAATTTATCGAAGAAAATGCTGTTTACAGTACGCTTGACGTCTAAAAAAATTGGGAAATAGTTCCCATGGTTTGAAAAATATGATATAATCATTACAATTGTTTCAAGTATAAAAAGGAGTTTGATATGTCTGATAATCTGTTGATTATTATTATGATTGTAATCGCGACTCTACTGATTATTGCTTATGTTGTAGCGATTTTGTTACGCAAACGCAATGAAGGTAGGCTTGCAGTACTAGAAGAAAGAAAGGAAGCGTTATATAACCTTCCAGTAAACGATGAAGTAGAAGCCGTTAAAAATATGCACCTGATTGGTCAAAGTCAGGTTGCCTTTAGAGAATGGAACCAAAAATGGGTAGATTTATCCCTCAACTCATTTGCTGATATTGAGAACAATCTCTTTGAAGCAGAAGGCTACAACAGCTCTTTCCGCTTCTTGAAAGCTCAACACAAAATTGACCAAATTGAAAGCCAAATTACTCTTATTGAAGAAGATATTGCATCTATCCGAAATGCTCTGGCAGAGTTAGAAAAACAAGAATCAAAAAACAGTGGCCGTGTCCTTCACGCTTTAGATTTATTTGAAAGCTTACAAATGACAGTCGCTGAAGATTCTGAAAAATATGGTCAAGCACTTCCTGAAATTGAAAGACAATTGGAGAATATCCAATCAGAGTTTTCTCAGTTTGTAACCTTGAACTCTTCTGGAGATCCAGTTGAGGCAGCAGGAATTTTGGATAATGCTGAAAATCATATCCTCGCCTTGACTCATATTGTGGAGAGAATTCCTGCAATTGTTTCCAGTCTAACAACTGACCTTCCAGACCAACTGGAAGATCTAGAGGCTGGCTATCGTAAGTTGCTTGATGCCAACTATCACTTTGTAGAAACTGACATTGAATCTCGTTTGCAGTTATTGTATGAAGCGTTGAAGAACAACCAAGAAAATATCAAAAAATTGGAATTGGATAATGCTGAATATGAAAATACTCAGATTCAAGAAGAAATTAATGCTCTTTATGATATCTTCACGAGAGAAATTGCTGCACATAAGGTTGTTGAGAACTTGTTAGCAACACTTCCAACCTATCTCGACCACTTAAAAGACAACAATCAGGTCTTGGTGAAAGATATTGAACGCTTGAGCAAAACTTACTTGATGTCTGAGAGTGATGTAAATCACGTTCGTCGTCTTCAAGCAGACCTAGATTCTTTAGAAATCACCATCAGCGATATGACCTCAGAACAAGAGGAATATTCTGAACCCTACTCTGTATTAGAAGAACGTTTAGAAAATGTTCAAGCTACATTAAAAGAAATTGAAGATGATCAAGTTTCAGTTAGCGAACGACTAGTTCAAATTGAAAAAGACGATGTCAACGCTCGTCAAAAGGCAAATGTCTACGTCAATCGTCTCCACACCATTAAGCGATACATGGAAAAGAGAAATCTTCCAGGAATTCCACAGAATTTCTTGAAATTGTTCTTTGCAGCTAGCCATAGTACCGAAGACTTGATGGCAGAGTTAGAACAGTCGCAAGTCAACATTGAGTCTGTCAACCGTATTCTAGAAATCGCGACTCACGATATGGAAATTCTGGAAACAGAAACATACAGCATCGTAAAATATGCTACCTTGACTGAACAATTGCTTCAATACTCTAACCGCTACAGATCATTTGATGAAGGGATTCAACAAGCCTTCCACGAATCTTTAGAAATCTTTGAAAATGCCTTTGATTATCAAGCATCTTTCGAAAAGATTTCCCAAGCTTTGGAAGTAGCTGAACCAGGAGTAACAAATCGCTTCGTTTCTTCTTATGAAAAAACAAGAGAAACTATTCGTTTCTAATCAAAAGAAAGTCCTAGAGAAGTCTGGGATTTTCTTTTACCTTTCTTTTCCTAAAAAATGGACATTTTCCTATTTTTCATTGAAATTATAGTGTTGATTTGATATGATTAGACTATGACAAAAAAGAGAACCAACCGTAGAACAAAAGACAAGAAGAAAAAAAATTTATGGATTATTGTGGGGCTTCTATTTTTCACAGTCTTAGCATTAGGTGGAACCATCACTTATCAGGTTCTGACCAAGCAAGCTTTTGAACAAAAAATTGAAGCACTGAAAAAAGAAAAAGATGATTCCTATTCACAAGGAAGTCAGAAGGAGCATTTTCGTAAGGGTAAGGCAGAGGTTATCACCTACTATCCTATGACAGGAGATAAAGTCATTGATTCTGTAAAGGATATCATTGTAAAAGATATCACTGAAAAGGTAGAAGATAAAGAACATTTGATTTTTTACTACTCTGAAAAAGATTCATCTTCTATCAAAGGTGTTGAGAGTCACCTTATAAAAAAACAGGCCTATGATTTAAGCAATTCTAATGTTGTTGAATTGGAAAACACTTCATTGGACCAGCTTTACCTTAAAGAAGATGGTAGTCCTTTCACCCTTGATCAGCTATTTACAGATGCTAGCAAGGCTAAGGAAAAGTTGCTAGAGGATATCAAGACTACGCTTCTTGATAAAAAAGTTGAGCAAACGCTTGTCGATCAAGTAACAGCTGATTTTTCAGCTATGGATTTGACGACCTGGAAGTTTGCCTATAAGGATAGCCAGTTGCTTCTTTACCCAGCCAAACAATCGGGTAATGAAGAAGAAATCGCAATGCCAATCTCCAATTTCTTTGATTTTATCGAAGTATCATACTTATCAGAAAAAGACGCAGAACTTTATAAAACCGTTCAAGCTGAGAAGAATAAAAAAGTAGTTGCTCTTACTTTTGATGATGGACCTGATGGAAATACAACACCACAAGCCTTGGATATCTTGGCTAAATACAAGATCAAAGCAACTTTCTTTGTTCAAGGTAAGAATATCGCTGGAAATGAAGCAATTCTCAAACGTATGCAGGCTGATGGTCATGAAATTGGAAACCATAGTTGGAATCATCCAGTTTTAACACAATTATCATTGGAAGATGCTAAAAAACAAATTACGGATACAGAAGATGCCATTAAAAATGTTCTTGGAAAAAGTTCAAAATTAATGCGTCCACCATACGGTGCGATTTCAGATGATATTCGTAATAGTCTTGATTTAAGCTTTATCTTATGGAATGTGGATAGTCTGGATTGGAAGACTAAAAACGAAGCATCTATTTTTACAGAAATCCAACACCAAACGAGCGATGGGTCTATAATTTTATTACACGATATTCATCAGCCGTCAGTTAATTCGCTTCCAAAAGTAATTGAGTATTTACAGGAACAGGGCTATAGTTTCGTGACGGTTTCAGAAATGCTCAATACGAGGTTGAAACCACATGAGATTTACTATTCTCGTAATCAATAGATTGTAAGTCGGCAAAAATAGAAAAAATTAAAAAAAGATAGTTTTTATCTTGACAAGTAGGGGAAAACTTGATATCATATAAAAGTTGAGAAAAGCAGAAGTGAGAACTTCTCGCCTTGCGACTAACGTTGTCTGGCCCCTACGGATCAAGTTTCAGTAATGAACTATAATCATGTAGTGCGGATTTGCGTTAGCAAGTCCGCTCTTGTTTTTCTCTAAATTAAAAAAAGAGGTGAAAACCATAGCAAAGCAAGACTTATTCATCAATGATGAAATTCGTGTACGTGAAGTTCGCTTAATCGGTCTTGAAGGTGAGCAATTGGGTATCAAACCACTAAGCGAAGCGCAAACACTTGCGGATGAAGCTAATGTGGACTTGGTTCTCATTCAACCTCAAGCTAAACCTCCTGTTGCTAAGATTATGGACTACGGTAAGTTCAAATTTGAGTATCAGAAGAAGCAAAAAGAACAACGCAAAAAACAAAGCGTTGTGACCGTGAAAGAAGTTCGTTTGAGCCCTGTTATCGACAAGGGAGATTTCGAAACTAAACTTCGCAATGCTCGCAAGTTCCTCGAAAAAGGGAACAAAGTGAAGGTATCCATTCGCTTTAAGGGGCGTATGATCACCCATAAAGAGATTGGTGCAAAAGTTTTAGCCGAGTTTGCTGAAGCAACACAAGATATTGCTATCATCGAACAACGTGCTAAAATGGATGGTCGCCAAATGTTCATGCAGTTGGCACCAGCAACTGACAAAAAATAATTGTCAGAAAGTCAAATAAAGGAGAAAAAATCATGCCAAAACAAAAAACACACCGCGCATCAGCTAAACGTTTCAAACGTACAGGTTCTGGTGGACTTAAACGTTTCCGTGCTTACACATCTCACCGTTTCCACGGAAAAACTAAAAAACAACGTCGTCATCTTCGTAAAGCATCTATGGTGCATTCAGGAGATTTCAAACGTATCAAAGCAATGCTTACTCGCTTGAAATAATCGCGTATTTGTAAGTAAACAATTCTAGGAAATATTTGGAGGAAATATAAATGGCACGTGTTAAAGGTGGCGTTGTATCACGCAAACGTCGTAAACGTATTCTTAAATTAGCAAAAGGTTACTATGGAGCTAAACATATCTTGTTCCGTACTGCAAAAGAACAAGTAATGAACTCTTACTACTATGCATACCGTGACCGTCGTCAAAAGAAACGTGACTTCCGCAAATTGTGGATCACACGTATCAACGCGGCAGCTCGTATGAACGGACTTTCATACTCACAATTGATGCATGGTTTGAAATTGGCTGAGATCGAAGTTAACCGTAAAATGCTTGCTGACTTGGCTGTTAACGATGCAGCAGCTTTCACAGCTCTTGCAGATGCAGCTAAAGCAAAACTTGGTAAATAATGTTTAAAAGTTTCATTCTGGCTCTTTTGGTTTTTAACCATTTGAGTTGGAATGAAACTTTTTCTTTTAAGGTTATACATTGGATTTGAATATAGGTGGCAATGTTTACTATTCAAAAGTAGGAGTATTCCTGTATAATAGAAATAACTAGTTAAAGATGGAGTTTAGATAAGATGATAGTAGGGATTGATTTAGGGACAACCAATTCTTTAGTTGGAGTCTATCAAGATGGTCAGGTTAAGCTGATACCAAATGCTTTTGGTGATTTTTTAACGCCATCTGTTGTTGCCTTAGATGATAATAATGAAGTGATAGTTGGAAAGGTAGCAAAGGAACGTTTGGTTACTCATCCAGATAAAACAGTTGCTCAATTTAAACGTTTTATGGGAACCAGCCATAAAATCTTATTGGGGAATAGCACTTACACGGCTGAAGAATTAAGCTCCTTTATTATTCGTAAGTTGGTAGATGATGCAGAGACTTTTCTTGGTGAAAAAGTTGATGAAGTTATTGTTAGTGTGCCAGCTTATTTTAACGATGCTCAACGTTATGCGACAAAACTAGCAGGAAAATTTGCAGGAGTTAAAATAGAGCGCATCATCAACGAACCTTCTGCAGCTGCTCTTGCTAAGAAATTAGAGAGTGAGATTGATGATGACTCTTTTGTCGTTGTTGATTTTGGTGGTGGTACTCTGGACATTTCTGTTGTAGAGTTGTTTGATAACGTTGTTGAGATTGTGTCAATTGCAGGTGACAATCGCTTGGGCGGAGAGGATTTTACTGGCGCAATTGCTGAGGAATTCATGCATGTAAATCAATTAAAAAGGGAGTCTATTTCACGAGAGTTCTATAGTAAAATCCTATTACAGGCTGAGAAAACAAAATTAGACTTAAATGAAAAAGAAGAAGTCCAGATGTCCGTCTTTGACCATAATAAAGAATATCGGCTAGACTTAAGCTATCAACGTTTTTATGAACTTTGTCATCCCCTACTAGTGCGTATTAAGGCAGTTTTGGATCGTGTCTTGATGGATGCTCGCAATAGTCAGGTTTCATCTGATAATTTTGTTCTTGTTGGAGGTACTTCAAAATTAAGATTGGTACAAGATTTTCTATCATTCTGTATCAATCAAGGGGTTGAAGTATCAGGGGACCCTGATAAAATGATTGCACAAGGGTGTGCCCTTCTTGCAGGAATCAAGGAGCGTCAGGGAGAAATACGTGACTTATTACTGTCTGATATCTGCCCATTTACACTTGGCATTGAGATTGTTGGTGGTCATTTTTCACCGATTATAGAGCGTAATTCTACTTTACCTACTTCACGTGTTGAACAATATTACACATCAGAACTGGGACAAAGTCATGTGAAAGTACAGGTCTATCAAGGAGAGATGATGAAGGCATCTCAAAACTTGTTTCTGGGGGAACTTGATGTTCCAGTTCCTATCAATCATAAGGAACATGAAGGGCTCACTGTTCGTTTCACCTATGATCTGAATGGTATTTTAGATGTTGAAGTGAAGATAGATACAACACAGGAAGTTTTCAATCATGTCATCTTGCAAGAGAGTATTACTTTGACGGATCAAGAAATTAAGAAAAAACAAGATGACTTGGCTCGTTATAAGATTAATGCTCAGGAAACAGAAATCTATCGCTTCTTGATTGAGAAAGCCAACCGTCTCTACAGCATGATTTTAGGAGTAAAAAGGGAAGAACTGATGACAGCTACAAGGCAATTTGAGGAAGAAGTTAAACATTCCTCTATTCACCATCTTCCTAAGATCTATCAAGCATTCTCTAGTTACTTGGAACTTCTAGAGAGAGGATTATAGGAAGGCGATGGTATGAATATTTGGAAAATTTTAGGGATAGAGCCAACTCAAGATGTCAAGGTTATCAGGAGACGCTACGCTGAACTAGTTCGCTTATACCATCCAGAAGACCAACCGGAACTTTATCAAGAGATTGTTCAAGCTTACCAAGAAGCTTTAGCTTATGCACGATCTAGTAAAATTGGCCCAGAATATGATACAAGAACTGGTTTTGAACAGCATCAATGGCAGAGACAAGAGAAGTCAAATGAAACAAGAGTGAATTCACCCAACTTTGATACTTTTGAGTATGAAAAGGGATCACAACAGGAGCAAGAAGAATCAAGCTCGCTTGATTTTAGCGACTATAGGGATACTGCCTATTTAATTCGAACATCTATTGACAGTATATTAGGGAATGCTGACTATAGCTTTGAAGAACAAGAAAATCTGTGGCAGCAGTTCTTTTACCATTACCGCTATAGCATGAATATTGTAAAAGCGGTCCTCGAAGAAATGGATGTCTATATTTTCAATCGATATGAACATTTTGCTATCTTACTTCCTCTCCTAGAAGAATATATGATCGATTATCGAGACTGGGGCTACTATTATAAGCTCAAGTATTGGCAAAATCGAAGGGCTATAGCCAAAGAAAATGGCAGTCCTATGGAAACTGCAAAAAAAGAAACTGAGCAATTTTACGATTCTTATCTTTGGTGTCAAGATATTTTGAATGATTGTCAAAAAGCAAATCATATCAGAACTTGGATAGATTACTTTAAACAACCTTATGTTTCTAGCGTGGTCCTCTTTCAAGTGAATCGAAAATGCCAAATAATCGAGAGTATTCAAGTTTTAGGCTACATTCTTGAGAAAATCAAGCAAAATCTAGATGAAGTTGCTGAAGATTCCTACGAAGAATTAGTAGCTTACATTGAGGCATTAAAAGAGGACTCGAATGAAAAGGTTGATTTACAACAATACTCTCTCGAGGATTCTGAAGAGGTTGAGCTAGCCTTTTATCAACTCCTCTATGCTTACTATTCGGATGAATATAGCCTTTTACGAGATTGGCAATCTCTATTTGAGCAGGTAGAGGACAAATCAATATTGCTTGCTTTATTAGAAAAGATTGATGTCTATCCTCTAACAAATACTAAAGTTTTGTCTCTGATTCTTCCATTTGTAGAGAACTACAGTACTGAAAAAGATAGGTTCTATTTAAAGAAACTTCAATTTTGGAAAATTGTTCAATCTTATCCTTCTCTAGTAGAGGAATTTGAACTAAATAAAAAAGATAATTTTGAGTACTGGTATCATGAGGGCTATCTACTTGTAGAAAGGATAACAAGTAGTGATGATCTCATCAATGACTGGGAGAAGTGGAAGGAATATCTTAAATCTAAACCTCGAATAATAACCGTCTTTTTAGAACAGTTATATAGGGAGTATCATCGTTTCAAAGATGGACAACTCTTGAGGTATATTCTTGGAGTATTTCCTACGTCAAAAATATCCCCTCAGATGATGACAGAGGAAACCGATCAAAAACTAGAAGAGATGACTTCTTATGCCTACGAACTTTGTTATCCCAAGTCAATAGTGCCTTTTAAGATTTGGAAAAAGGGAATTTCTACAATAAACAAGCACCTTTTGGCTATCTTTGGGCTTTTGACTATTTTTAGTCTGATACAAAGTTTTAATGAAAAAGCTGGTTCTAATACCTGGGTCTATATTGGTATGCTATCACTTTTTTATTTCTTTTTATTGAAAAGGCAACAAAGAATTATCGAAGCAGGGTTGATTGCAAGATGGATAAAACCAAAATTGTACTACAACTTAACTTTGTGGGTTCTAGGAATTTTGTCCCTTATCTTTTTCCTCCCTTCATTACCTCTTGGATTAATCGCTGCTCTATCTTTCATTACTCTTTTTACTTTCATTGGTGATCTAAAAGTGGATAGTAAAATTATTTGGGATTATCCTATCGATAAAATCCATTCTGTTGGTTTTTTGCTGACTACTGGATTCATAATCACCTTAATATTGCATAACGAATTCGTTCTTGCTGTGCTGTTCCTGTATTTCTTTCTATTTATGATTGTTTTTTTCCTCTTCTTATATAAATTCATAGATTTCAGTGTGCCTGTTTCTGCGAAGGAAGTCGGTTTTAAGGAAGTTGGGATTCCTTGTTTTTTGAGTTTGCAATTGTTTCGTTTAGTACCATATTTTGAAAATCGAGTGAACTTGTTTAGTCCAATTATAATGAGTAAAGAAACATTTTCCTTAACCTTATTACTATTTATAAATGCAATTGCCTTGTCTTACTTTACAAAAGAGAGGCGCTCGACTTTAGCTGTTAAAAAAATCTTTATGATTTATAGCTTACAACTCTTCATCTTCATAAGACGTTTTTATAGAATTTTCTTTGGGCCTGTGTTAGACTTACTTAGCAAACAGATTGAACCAGATATTCTTTTACAGAACAGTGAGTTTGCCTTCTTTTTTCTAGAAGTAGTCTTTATCCTCTTGTTGATACTGCTTGTACGAAGTATTCGTAAGGAAAATGGTGAGGGTACTGACTGAAACTGAAACATCAAGTAAAGATCTATAGTTCAATTTCCTAGTAAATTTTCCTAAATAAGAGTATAATAGAACTATTAAAATGAAAGAGGTATTGATATGGCTTCTAAAATGCTACACACTTGCTTGCGAGTAGAAAATCTTGAAAAATCAATCGCTTTTTATCAGGATGCTTTTGGTTTTAAGGAATTGCGTCGTAGAGACTTTCCAGAACATGCTTTTACTATTGTTTATCTAGGTCTTGATGGGGATGATTATGAATTGGAGTTGACATACAACTATGATCACGGACCTTATGTCGTGGGTGACGGTTTTGCGCATATCGCCCTAAGCACACCTGACCTTGAGGCTCTTCACAAAGAACATAGCGACAAAGGTTATGAAGTAACAGAACCTAAAGGACTTCCAGGGACTCAACCAAACTATTACTTTATCAAAGATCCAGATGGATACAAGGTAGAAGTGATTCGTGAGAATTCATTATAGTTCATATCGAGTAGCTTGTATGCTACTCGTTTTTTAGAATTTGTGGTAGAATGAAAGAAAAAGACTGGAGACATGCTCATGAAAGTTTATGTAAAAGATGATTTTTGGCAACTATTTCCAGATGCCCAAATCTCTGTATTGGTGGCAAAAGGTCTCAACAATACTATTGATGAGAGTGACGATCCATATTTTAAAGCTTTATTAGAAGAAGGAACAAAAAAAGCTCAGACTTTTATAGCAGATGAAAATTTCACTCAGAATGAGGTGATTCAAGAATGGCGTCAGGCATTCACTAAATTCAAAACTAAAAAAAGTGCTCGTTCTTCTATCGAAGCTTTATTAAAGCGTGTGAGTCAAGGAAGAGAATTTAATCCAATAAATCCTTTGGTAGATATCTATAATAGCGTCTCACTTTCTTACGCAGTTCCTTGTGGGGGAGAGGATTTAGCTAAGATTGTTGGTGACTTATGTCTTGGGAGAGCTCAAGGGAATGAATCCTTCTTTCCATTAGGGGCTGAAAGTGATGCTCCTGCCCTAGCTGATGAAATTATTTATTTTGATGAACAAGGTGCGGTTTGTCGGTGTTTAAACTGGCGTGAAGCCCAAAGAACCATGTTAACAGAAGAAACCACAGATGCTGTTTTAGTCATTGAAGCTATCAATGAAGAACAGGCATCACGAGCTCGGGAAGCAATGCTAGAATTACATACTAAAATTGAGGAATATTTCGGTGTTAATGGCAAGATCAGTCACTTGACAGCTACAAATCCTATCTTGGAAATAGAATGATAAGTGAGAATCACAGTTAATTCAGCTGTGGTTCTTTTTTCTACAAGGGAAGAAAGAAATTGTTTTTCTATTTTCTAAAATGGTATAATATAAGAAGAAAAAGGGAGGTGATAGCGAGTGATTGCACAACTTGATACTAAAACGGTTTATAGTTTCATGGAGAGTATGATTTCCATTCAGAAGTATGTTGACCAAGGGAAAGCCTACGGCTACTCAGCACTTGGAATCATGGATGTTGACAATCTCTATGGAGCTTATTATTTTATCAAAGAGTGTCAAAAACAGGGGATTCAGCCCTTATTAGGTCTTGAGATGACCGTTCATCATAAGGAGGAACTCGTCAATCTCCGATTTTTAGCCTTGTCAAATCGTGGTTATCGAAATCTCATGAAGCTTTCGACTCTAAAAATGACAGGTAAAAAGGATTGGACCGATTTTTCTCCTTACCTTGAAGATGTTTGTGTTATTGTTCCCTATTATTCTGCAATTGATTCCTTGGATTTAGGGCAGGATTACTATATCGGAGTGTATCCAGATACAGCTCAGTCGAATTTTTCTCACCCCATTCTCCCACTTTATCGTGTTAATTCTTTCGAATCTGAGGATTTAGAAACACTTCAAATGCTCAAGGCGATTAAGGAAAACGTGACCTTGCGAGAGGTAGATGTTCAATCTCAACAGGGCTTGTTCTTGCCAGCCCATCGCTTAGAGCAAGTATTTAAAGAAAAGTTTCCGCAAGCTTTAGAAAATCTTTCTGGACTGATTGGATCAACTACTTATGAGATTGATAGTAGCCTCAAGCTTCCGCGCTTTAATCCAGAGCGTCCTGCTGTTGAGGAGTTGCGTGAAAGAGCAAGAAATGGTTTGCAAGCGAAGGGGCTCCTAAGTCAGCCTTATTTGACTCGTTTGGAAGAAGAACTATCTGTGATTCATGACATGGGATTTGATGACTATTTCCTAGTTGTCTGGGATCTCTTACGTTTCGGTCGTTCTCAGGGGTATTATATGGGGATGGGCCGCGGATCCGCAGTTGGAAGTCTAGTCGCCTACGCCCTAGATATTACTGGTATAGATCCTGTTGCTAAGAATCTCATCTTTGAACGTTTTTTGAATCGTGAACGTTATACCATGCCCGATATTGATATTGATATTCCAGATATCTATCGTCCAGAGTTTATTCGCTATGTTCGTGATCGCTATGGCAGTATTCATGCTGCTCAGATTGTCACCTACTCAACCTTTGGTGCTAAACAGGCCGTTCGAGATGTTTTTAAACGCTATGGTGTACCTGAGTATGAGTTGACGGCCATCACCAAAAAAATTGGTCTCAAAGACACTTTAACAAGTGCTTATGAAGGAAATTTAGGCTTTAGACAACTGATTCAGAGCAAGATTGAATACCAAAAGGCTTTTGAAATTGCCAAAAAGATAGAAGGCTATCCTCGACAGACCTCTATCCACGCTGCTGGTGTCGTGATTAGTGATAAAAATCTAACGGATTATATCCCTCTTAAGTATGGTGAGGATATGCTCATTACCCAGTATGATGCTTATGGAGTTGAAGGAAATGGTTTGCTCAAGATGGATTTCTTGGGCTTACGAAACCTAACTTTCGCTCAAAAAATGCAGGAGCTCTTATTTGAAACTCAAGGAATTCAGTTAAGGATTGAGGAAATTGACCTTGAGGATAGGGAAACTTTAGCCCTCTTTGCAGCTGGGAAGACTAAGGGGATCTTTCAGTTTGAACAACCTGGTGCTATTCGCTTATTAAAGCGCGTGAAACCAGAAAGCTTTGAAGAAGTAGTGGCAACGACTTCCCTCAACAGACCGGGAGCGAGTGACTATATCGACAACTTTGTGGCTCGAAAACATGGTAAAGAAAAGGTAACAGTTCTGGACCCAGTTTTGGAAGATATTCTGGCTCCAACATATGGAATTATGCTTTACCAAGAACAGGTGATGCAAGTAGCTCAACGATACGCTGGTTTTAGCCTTGGGAAGGCCGACATTTTACGTCGTGCCATGGGGAAAAAGAACGCAGCTGAGATGCACCGAATGGAGGAAAGTTTCATCCAAGGAGCACTCGAAAAAGGTCATGGAAAAGAACAGGCTCAGCAGGTTTTTTCTGTCATGGAAAAATTTGCTGGTTATGGTTTCAATCGATCGCATGCTTATGCTTATGTGGCTTTAGCCTTCCAGCTTGCTTACTTTAAAACACATTACCCAGAAATCTTTTATCAAGTTATGCTCAACTATGCCAGTGGAGATTATATTCTCGATGCCCTTGAAATGGGTTTTGAATTAACATCACTCTCTATCAATACAATCCCATATCAGGATAAATTGACAGACAAGACTATTTACTTGGGACTTAAGAGTATCAAGGGGATGCCTCGAGATTTTGCCTATTGGATTTTAGAGAGTCGTCCTTTTAGTAGTGTCGAAGATTTTGTCACTCGCTTGCCTAAAAATTATCAGAAGTTGAGTCTTTTAACTCCCCTAGTCGAGATTGGTTTATTCGATAGTTTTGAAAAAAATCGCCAAAAAATCTTATCCAACTTACCTACTTTATTTATTTTTGTGGAAGAATTGGGTAGTTTATTTGCAGATAATAGCTACAATTGGCTTGAGAGTGAGGATTTTACGCAAGTCGAAAAGTTTCGTAAGGAACAGGAGTGGCTTGGAGTCGGTATCGGTCCGCATCCCTTACTGGTTTTAGCAAAGAATCCCCTCTATCCAATTGTGAGTTTGTCTGAACTATCTGAAGGACAGACAGCTACAGTACTCGTTGAGATAGAATCCATTCGTGTCATTCGTACTAAAAAAGGTGAAAACATGGCTTTTCTGAAAGTTAGTGATAGTAAAACGAAGCTTGAAGTCACAGTTTTTTCTGACCAGTATCGCCAATTTAAAAATCTCTTACATGAAGGAAGATTTTACTACCTTAATGGAAAAGTGCAGGCAAGAGACGGTCGCCTTCAGTTAGTATTAAATAATCTAAAAGAAGCAGTGAGTGAACGATTTTGGATTCAGGCTGCTGATCATGAACATGATTCTGAAATTTATCATATTTTAGAACAATACAAGGGACAAATTCCAGTCATTATTCGCTACGAAAATGAACAAAAAAATGTTCTTTTGCCGGGTTATTTTGTTGCAAAAGATGTTAGTTTGCAGGAATCTTTGAGTCAAATAACTATGAAAACGATTTATCGTTAAAAATCAATGAAAATAAAAGAATTTTAACTTTAATTATGGTATAATCAGTTAGAATGTTAAAAGAAAAAGGAGCAAAACCAAATGAAACGTATTGCTGTTTTGACTAGTGGTGGAGACGCCCCTGGTATGAATGCTGCCATCCGTGCAGTAGTTCGTCAAGCAATCTCAGAAGGAATGGAAGTTTTTGGTATCTATGATGGATACGCAGGTATGGTTGCCGGCGAAATTTATCCACTTGATGCTGCTTCAGTGGGAGACATCATTTCACGTGGTGGTACTTTCCTTCATTCTGCTCGTTATCCTGAGTTTGCAAAACTCGAAGGCCAACTTAAAGGGATTGAGCAGTTGAAAAAACACGGTATCGAAGGTGTCGTAGTTATCGGTGGAGACGGTTCTTATCATGGAGCTATGCGCTTGACTGAGCATGGATTCCCAGCTATTGGACTTCCTGGAACAATCGATAACGATATCGTAGGTACTGACTTTACAATCGGATTTGACACGGCAGTAACAACTGCTATGGATGCAATCGATAAGATTCGTGATACATCATCAAGTCACCGTCGTACTTTCGTTATTGAGGTAATGGGACGTAACGCTGGTGATATCGCTCTTTGGGCTGGTATCGCAACTGGAGCTGATGAAATCATCATCCCTGAAGAAGGCTTCAAGATGGAAGACATCGTAGCAAGCATCAAAGCTGGTTATGAGTGTGGTAAAAAACATAATATTATCGTTTTAGCAGAAGGTGTTATGTCAGCGGCTGAATTTGGTCAAAAACTTAAGGAAGCTGGCGATACAAGTGACCTACGTGTCACAGAACTTGGTCACATCCAACGTGGTGGATCACCAACTGCTCGTGACCGTGTATTAGCGTCACGTATGGGAGCACACGCTGTTAAACTTCTTAAAGAAGGTATTGGTGGTGTTGCGGTTGGTATTCGTAACGAGAAAATGGTTGAAAATCCAATTCTTGGAACAGCAGAAGAGGGAGCTTTGTTTAGCTTGACTTCAGACGGTAAGATTGTTGTTAACAATCCACATAAAGCAGACCTTGAACTTTCTGACTTGAACAAGAGCTTGTCATAATCAACTTTAACTAATCTGGTAAAATGACCATTAAAGGTCGAATTATATAAAGGAGTCACAAAAATCATGAACAAACGTGTAAAAATCGTTGCAACTTTAGGTCCTGCGGTAGAAATCCGTGGTGGTAAAAAATTTGGTGATGACGGATATTGGGGTGAAAAGCTTGATGTTGAAGCATCAGCAAAAAACATTGCTCAATTGATTGAAGCAGGAGCTAACACTTTCCGTTTCAACTTCTCACACGGTGACCACCAAGAACAAGGTGACCGTATGGCAACTGTTAAACTTGCAGAAAAACTTGCAGGTAAAAAAGTTGGTTTCCTTCTTGATACTAAAGGACCAGAAATCCGTACTGAATTGTTTGAAGGTGAAGCTAAAGAGTATTCATACAAAACTGGTGAAAAAATCCGTGTTGCAACTAAACAAGGAATCAAATCAACTCGTGAAGTGATTGCATTGAACGTTGCTGGTGCTCTTGATATCTATGATGACGTTGAAGTTGGTCGTCAAGTATTGGTTGATGATGGTAAATTGGGTCTTCGCGTTGTAGAAAAAGACGACGCAGCTCGTGAATTCATCGTTGAAGTTGAAAATGATGGTGTGATCGCTAAACAAAAAGGTGTAAACATCCCTAACACTAAAATTCCTTTCCCAGCTCTTGCTGAACGTGATAACGCTGATATCCGTTTTGGTCTCGAGCAAGGTATCAACTTCATCGCGATCTCATTCGTACGTACTGCTAAAGACGTTAACGAAGTTCGTGCAATCTGTGAAGAAACTGGTAACGGTCACGTTCAATTGTTCGCTAAAATCGAAAACCAACAAGGTATCGATAACTTGGACGAAATCATTGAAGCTGCTGACGGTATCATGATCGCTCGTGGTGACATGGGTATCGAAGTACCATTCGAAATGGTTCCAGTTTACCAAAAAATGATCATCACTAAAGTGAATGCTGCTGGTAAAGTTGTTATCACTGCAACAAACATGCTTGAAACAATGACTGAAAAACCACGTGCAACTCGTTCAGAAGTATCAGACGTATTTAACGCTGTTATCGACGGAACTGACGCAACAATGCTTTCAGGTGAGTCAGCAAATGGTAAATACCCACTTGAGTCTGTTCGTACAATGGCAACCATCGACAAGAATGCTCAAACTCTTCTTAATGAATACGGCCGTTTGAACTCAGATTCATTTGAACGTAACTCTAAGACAGAAGTAATGGCTTCAGCTGTTAAAGATGCTACTAACTCAATGGATATCAAATTGGTTGTAACTCTTACTAAGACAGGTCACACAGCTCGTTTGATTTCTAAATACCGTCCAAATGCTGACATCTTGGCATTGACATTTGACGAATTGACAGAGCGTGGCTTGATGTTGAACTGGGGTGTTATCCCAATGTTGACAGAAGCTCCATCATCAACTGATGACATGTTTGAAATTGCTGAACGTAAAGCAGTTGAAGCAGGTCTTGTACAATCTGGTGACGACATCGTTATCGTTGCAGGTGTACCACTTGGTGAAGCTGTTCGTACAAATACAATGCGTATCCGTACAGTACGTTAATCTAACATTAAAAAACCTATCACATCAGGCTTTATAGCTTGTGTGATGGTTTTTTTTCTGTTTCATAAGGTCCAGAACTCTTTTCGCTTAGGACAAGAAAAAAACTCTCTGGAAAAACCAGAGAGTGTGAGAGGCATCTCCATGTGAGAAACTGGTTCACACAATTTCTCAAGGTCCGCTCCTGCGTTATGACCTCCTATGCTCAATAGTAGCTCTCGCTACATATCGACTCATCGCATAGTCTATTCTACTATAAGGTCCAAAAAATGTCAAGAAAAAATCAGTTCCCTATTAAGGAACTGATCAACAATGCTAATTGCCGGGATCGAACCGGCGACCTCATCCTTACCATGGATGCGCTCTGCCTACTGAGCTAAATCAGCTTACTTAAAAAGTATACTATAGTTTCAAATCTTTGTCAATAAGTTATTTTCTTTAAAAATAATCGGCTTTCAGCTCAAAAAAAGGCTTAAGAAGATAGCTCCTAAGCCAGTGTTTCTTTTAGCCTAATTTTTCTTTTATTTTGTCTGGATTCCAGATAAAGCTTGCGATAAAGCTAAACATGATGGTGATGATAGATGCGATAATAGCAAGAATCAAGGCAGGGATACGGATGAGCCACCAAAGTGGATTTGGTTTCTTATCATTGTGCCATTGTTTCGTTTCCTCATCTAAACGTTGGAATTCAGATTGGATGCGGTCTGCAACCATCTCAATACCTTCTTCATTCATTTTTTTGATGTCAGAAATATCAATAGGATTTCCAAAGTTCATGTCGACACGTTCACGACTGATGAGGCCTTTTAAAGTCATCGGACCAGTGTAGGTAACTGGCATGATACGTACTTTGGCCATTTTAGCGATGAGAGCAACACCACCTTTAACATCGTTGGAATGACGACTGCCACTTGGGAACATGATGAGAGAGCGGTCGCTCTTTTTAAGAACATTGATAGGGTATTTGATAGCAGAAGCGCTAGGATTTTCACGATCGATTGGAAAGGCACCACACATGCGAATCCACCAGCCAAAGATACGGTTGGTAAAGAGTTCCTTTTTAGCCATAAATACAAATTGCTTCGGTTTGGTAGCGAAGGCCATATAGACTGGATCCCACCAGGTACGATGGGGGGCAACGAGGATATAGTTTTCATCTTGACTCGGAATTTTATCAGTATTATGATAGTGAGCATTACCGTTGATAGACCATAGGATCAAGACAACAAGCCCACGTAGATAAGTATAAAACATGGTGTCTCCTTCAGTTTTCTTTCTTTTATTATACCTTATCATACTAGTACAGGCAAATGTTTTTTTGTATAGGCTGAACAGCTCTTTATATGAAATTAGAAATATTCAAAAAAAAATGATATGATAGAATTTATGGATAAAAATAAAATGATGGGATTAAGCCAATCAGAAGTCAAAGAACGTCAGAAACAGGGACAGGTCAATGATTTCCAAGCTTCAGCTAGTACTAGTACATGGCAGATTGTGAAGAGAAATGTCTTTACTTTATTCAATGCTTTAAACTTTGCCATTGCCTTAGCGCTCGCCTTTGTTCAAGCTTGGAGCAATCTAGTTTTCTTTGCGGTTATCTGCTTTAATGCATTTTCTGGGATTGTAACCGAGCTACGTGCCAAACATATGGTTGATAAGCTCAATCTCTTGAATAAAGAAAAGATTATCACTATTCGTGATGGACAAGAGATAGCTCTGGATCCTGAGGAGCTTGTTTTGGACGATGTGATTCGCTTGTCAGCAGGAGATCAGATTCCAAGTGATGCCATTGTATTAGAAGGTTTTGCAGAAGTCAATGAAGCTATGTTAACGGGTGAGAGCGACTTGGTGCAAAAAGAAGTAGAAGACTTAATGTTGTCGGGTAGCTTTCTTGCAAGTGGTTCTGTCCTCGCTCAGGTACATCATGTTGGGGCGGATAACTATGCTGCTAAACTCATGCTTGAAGCTAAGACGGTGAAGCCAATCAACTCACGTATCATGAAATCGCTAGACCAGTTAGCCGGCTTTACTGGGAAAATTATCATTCCTTTTGGTATTGCTCTCTTGCTTGAAGCCTTGGTCTTAAAAGGTCTGCCACTGAAGTCTTCTGTAGTCAATTCATCTACAGCTCTTTTAGGAATGTTGCCTAAAGGAATCGCCCTTTTGACCATCACCTCTCTCTTAACTGCTGTTATCAAGCTTGGGTTGAAAAAGGTTTTGGTGCAGGAGATGTATTCTGTAGAGACCTTGGCGCGTGTGGATATGCTCTGCTTGGATAAGACAGGTACCATCACCCAAGGGAAGATGCAAGTTGAGACAGTCCTTCCTCTTACTCAAGCTTACGACAAAGATGCCATTGCCAAAATACTAACTAGTTATATGGCATACAGTGAGGATAAAAATCCAACAGCTCAAGCTATTCGAAAGCGTTTTGTGGGAGAGGTAGCTTATCCGATGATTTCAAGCCTTCCATTTTCAAGTGATCGAAAATGGGGAGCAATGGAGTTGGAAGGTCTAGGAACTGTTTTACTAGGCGCACCGGAGATGTTGTTGGATGCTGAAGTTCCTGAAGCTAGAGAAGCTCTTGAACGAGGATCTCGTGTCTTGGTGTTAGCGCTCAGTCAAGAAAAACTTGCCCATCACAAGCCACAAAAGCCATCTGATATTCAGGCTTTGGCTTTGCTTGAGATTTTAGATCCGATTCGAGAAGGTGCTGCTGAGACGCTAGACTATCTTCGTTCTCAGGAAGTGGGATTGAAAATTATCTCTGGTGATAATCCAGTCACTGTTTCAAGTATTGCTCAAAAAGCAGGTTTTGCAGACTATCAGAGCTATGTAGATTGTTCGAAAATTAATGATGAAGAATTGATAGCCGTGGCTGAGGAAACAGCCATTTTCGGACGTGTCTCACCTCATCAAAAGAAACTCATCATCCAAACTCTGAAAAAAGCAGGACATACTACAGCAATGACAGGGGATGGTGTCAATGATATCCTTGCTCTTCGTGAGGCAGACTGTTCCATTGTTATGGCTGAAGGAGACCCAGCAACTCGTCAGATTGCAAATCTGGTCCTCTTGAATTCAGATTTCAATGATGTTCCTGAGATTCTCTTCGAAGGTCGTCGTGTGGTCAATAACATTGCCCACATTGCTCCGATTTTCTTGATTAAGACAATCTATTCATTCTTATTAGCAGTTATCTGTATTGCCAGTGCTTTGTTGGGACGTACTGAATGGATTTTGATTTTCCCATTCATTCCGATTCAGATAACTATGATTGACCAGTTCGTGGAAGGATTCCCACCGTTTGTATTAACTTTTGAACGAAATATCAAACCTGTGGAACAAAATTTCCTCAGAAAATCCATGCTTCGAGCTTTACCAAGTGCCTTGATGGTAGTCTTTAGTGTTCTCTTTGTTAAAATTTTTGGAACCAGTCAAGGCTGGACAGCCATTGAAATTTCGACACTTTTGTATTATCTATTGGCATCGATTGGTTTCATGTCTGTAGTTAGAGCTTGCTTGCCATTTAGTCTTTGGCGTGTTCTTTTGATTATTTGGTCAATAGGTGGATTTCTTGGAACAGCTCTATTCCCAAGAATCCAAAAATTGCTTGAAATTTCAACACTTACAGGTCAAACATTGCCTATCTATGGCATAATGATGCTCATCTTTATTTTGATTTTCATACTGACAAGTCGTTATCAAGTTAAAAGATAAAGAAAGACTGCAATCCATGATTGCGGTCTTTTTTAGGTGCAGGATTGCCAGATAAAATATGGTATAATAAAGGGAAATAGAGTTTTTGAAAGTGAGAGAAGATGATTTCAAAGAGATTAGAAACAGTAGCTTCTTTTGTTCCCCAAGGAGCTGTTTTGCTGGACGTCGGTAGCGACCATGCTTATTTACCTATTGAATTAGTTGAAAAAGGTCATATTGAAGCTGCCATCGCGGGTGAAGTTGTAGAGGGACCCTATCAATCTGCAGTTAGAAATGTTGAAAGTCATGGCTTGACTGAGAAAATTCAGGTTCGTTTAGCCAATGGTTTAGCAGCTTTCGAAGAAAGTGACCAGATCTCTGTTATCACTATTGCAGGAATGGGTGGTCGTTTGATTGTTACGATATTAGAAGAGGGCTTGGACAAACTAGCCAATGTTGAGCGATTGATTCTTCAACCCAATAATCGTGAAGATGAGTTACGTAGTTGGTTACAAGACCATGGATTTCAGATTGTAGCTGAAAGTATTTTAGAGGAAGCTGGAAAAATTTACGAGATTCTAGTTGTGGAAGCTGGAGAAATGAAATTGTCAGCAAGTGACACCCGTTTTGGTCCTTTTCTATCTAAAGAACTTAGCCCCGTATTTGTCAAAAAGTGGCAAAGAGAAGCAAGTAAGCTCGAATTTGCCCTTAGTCAAATCCCAGAAAAAAATCATGAAGAACGTCAAGTTTTAGTAGATAAAATTCAAGCCATCAAGGAGGTGCTCCATGAAAGCAAGTGAAGTGATTAAGTGTTATGAAGCCTATTGTCCTCAAGAATTTTCTATGGAAGGCGATAGTCGTGGTTTGCAGATTGGTACCTTAGACAAGGACATCCAGAAAGTCATGGTTGCCCTTGATATACGTGAAGATACAGTGGCAGAAGCTATTGAAAAGGGAGTAGATCTGATGATCGTCAAGCACGCGCCTATCTTCCGTCCGATAAAGGACTTGGTAGCTAGTCGCCCTCAAAATCAGATTTATATTGATCTAATCAAGCATGATATTGCAGTCTATGTTAGCCATACTAATATTGATATTGTTGCAAACGGCCTTAATGACTGGTTCTGCCAACTATTGGATATTAAGGATACAACTTATCTACAGGAGACAGGTCCTGAACGTGGCATCGGGCGTATTGGCAATATTAAACCTCAAACGTTTGAAGAATTTGCTAGTCATGTTAAGGAAGTATTTGGTCTAGATAGTCTTCGTATGGTGTATTATAAAGAGACTGATTTGCAAAAAACAATTTCAAGAGTAGCTATTTGTGGTGGCAGTGGGCAGTCTTTCTACTCTGATGCTTTAGCAAAAGGAGCTCATGTTTACATTACTGGTGACATCTATTACCACACTGCCCAAGATATGTTGTCAGACGGCTTGTTGGCTCTGGATCCAGGTCACTATATTGAAGTTCTCTTTGTTGAAAAAATTGTAGCGTTCCTGAATGAATGGAAGGAAGAGAATGCTTGGTCGCTAGAAGTTGTCGCAAGTCAAGCGTCCACCAATCCATTCCATCATATCTAGTTAGAAGGTAAAGACAATGAAAAAAGTTGCCATTGTAGGTGCAGGAATTGTAGGGGCCACAGCTGCCTACTATCTTTCTAAGGAAGCTGATATCGAAGTAACTGTTTTTGATTTTGGACATGGGCAAGCAACCAAGGCGGCAGCAGGAATTATTAGTCCCTGGTTTTCTAAACGACGCAATAAGGCTTGGTATAAGATGGCGCGCCTAGGAGCGGATTTCTATGTAGATTTATTAGCTGACCTAGAAAAATCGGGTCAACAAGTTGATTTTTACCAGCGTTCTGGTGTCTTTCTTCTCAAAAAAGATGATTCCAAGCTCGAGGAACTCTATGACTTAGCCTTGCAACGTAGAGAAGAATCTCCCTTAATAGGCGAATTAGCCGTTTTAGACCAAACGGCAGCAAGTAACCTATTTCCAGGATTAGTGGGATTTGAACGTTTACTCTATGCTTCTGGAGGAGCTCGAGTAGACGGGCAACTCCTAGTAAGTCGTTTACTGAAAGCCAGTCAAGTAAAGGTTGTTAAGAAAGAGGTCAGTCTAAATCCGCTAGCATCGGGTTATCAAATAGACGATCAAATGTTTGACCAAGTCATCTTATCCACAGGAGCTTGGCTTGGACAGATTTTGGAGCCTTTAGGCTATGAAGTTGATGTTCGCCCTCAAAAGGGGCAACTCCGAGATTACCAAGTGCCACAAGACATGGGAGCTTACCCTGTTGTTATGCCTGAAGGGGAGTGGGATTTGATACCATTTCCCGGCGGTAAGTTATCTCTAGGAGCTACCCATGAAAATGATATGGGATTTGACCTAACGGTTGATGAGAATTTGCTCCAACAAATGGCTGAAGCAGCAAGTTCGTTTTATCCTAGCTTAAAAGATGCAATGATAAGTGGTGAACGTGTGGGTATTCGTGCTTATACAAGTGATTTTTCGCCGTTTTTCGGACAGGTTCCAGACTTATCAGGAGTCTTTGTTGCGAGTGGATTAGGATCGTCAGGATTGACAACTGGACCCATTATAGGCTATCACCTAGCCCAAATGCTTGAGGGGAGAAGTGGAGTATTAGATCCAGCAGATTATCCGATTGCAAAGTATGTTCAACGAAAAGAAATTAAGTAAATGTTTTACTTTATTTTACGTAATCTTTCGGGGTAGCAAATGACATTCCCCATCAAAAATGGTAAAATGAAAAAAATAATCTAAGAATCGAGGAAAAAAGATGCAAGAAAAGATTTTGGTAACAGGTGGTGCAGGTTTTATCGGAACTCACACTGTCGTTGAGTTAATCCAAGCAGGTCACCAAGTTGTTGTGGTGGATAACTTGGTCAACAGTAGCCGTAAAAGTTTAGAAGTAGTGGAAAGAATTACAGGAGTTGAGATTCCTTTTTATGAAGCTGATATCCGTGATACAGATACACTTCGTGATATTTTCAAACACGAAGAGCCAACAGGTGTGATTCATTTTGCTGGTTTGAAGGCAGTTGGTGAGTCAACTCGTATCCCACTTGCCTACTATGACAACAACATTGCTGGAACAGTTAGCCTTTTGAAGGCAATGGAAGAAAATAACTGTAAAAACATTATCTTCAGCTCTTCAGCAACAGTTTATGGAGATCCTCATACTGTTCCAATCCTAGAAAACTTCCCACTTTCAGCTACTAACCCATATGGCCGTACAAAACTGATGCTTGAAGAAATCTTGACAGATATTTATAAAGCAGACTCAGAATGGAACGTTGTGTTGCTTCGTTATTTCAACCCAATCGGTGCGCATGAGAGTGGAGATCTAGGAGAAAATCCAAACGGTATTCCAAATAACCTTTTGCCATATGTAACACAAGTCGCAGTTGGTAAGTTGGAACAAGTTCAAGTCTTTGGAGATGACTACGATACAGAAGATGGAACAGGTGTTCGTGACTATATCCACGTCGTTGACCTAGCAAAAGGACACGTTGCAGCCCTTAAGAAGCTTCAAAAAGATTCAGGACTAAACGTTTATAACCTTGGTACAGGAAAAGGTTACTCTGTCCTTGAAATTATCAAAAATATGGAAAAAGCAGTCGGACGTCCAATTCCTTACCGTATCGTTGAACGTCGTCCGGGTGATATCGCAGCCTGCTATTCTGACCCAGCAAAAGCTAAGGAAGAGCTCGGATGGGAAGCAGGACTTGGTATTACAGAAATGTGTGAAGATGCGTGGCGTTGGCAGAGCAAACATCCAAATGGATTTGAAGACTAAAATGATGATTTCAATCATAGTCCCATGTTTAAACGAAGAGGAAGTACTTCCTCTTTTTTATCAAACTCTTGAAGCACTGATTCCAGATTTGGGAACAGAAATCGAATATATTTTTGTAGATGATGGGTCAACTGATAGGACTTTGGAAGTTTTAAAGGCATATAGGGAGCAAAATTCTGCAGTACATTATATCTCTTTCTCGCGAAACTTTGGGAAGGAAGCAGCCTTATATGCAGGTTTACAACAAGCGACAGGAGACTTGGTGGTGGTTATGGATGCAGATCTTCAGGATCCGCCAAGTATCTTACTTGAGATGAAAGAACTACTAGATCAGAATCCAGATTTGGACTGTGTGGGAACACGTAGAACTAGTCGAGAGGGAGAGCCATTTCTACGTAGTTTCTGTGCCAATCTTTTTTATCGTTTCATGCAAAAAATTAGCCCAGTAGCTCTTCCCCTAGGGGTTCGTGATTTTCGGATGATGAGAAAATCAGTAGTAGATGCAGTGTTAGAATTGACAGAATACAATCGCTTTTCTAAAGGGCTCTTTGCCTGGGTTGGTTTTCGTACTCACTATCTAGAGTACCCTAATGTTGAAAGGCAGGCAGGTAAGACAAGTTGGAGTTTTAGACAACTCTTTTTCTACTCTATCGAAGGGATTGTAAATTTTTCAGATTTTCCTTTGATATTAGCCTTTGTTGCTGGTCTTACGTCTTGTTTTATGGCTTTGGTGATGACCCTTTTTGTAGTTATTCGTACTCTTATGCTTGGGAATCCAACCTCTGGCTGGACATCTCTGATGGCTGTCATTCTATTTCTTGGTGGTGTCCAATTATTGACCATTGGTATTCTGGGAAAATATGTCAGTAAAATTTATCTAGAAACAAAAAAAAGGCCCCTCTATCTGATAAAAGAACAGAGTGAGCCGAGATAGGCTTTGATAAAAATTAGTCCTTCAAAAGACTATAATTTTCTGGAAAAATATGCTAAACTAGAAGAAGCGGGATCTAGAAATAGAATCTCCATTAACGATTAAAAATGGTCTTTGATGAGCGCGCGAGTTGGGCAATTTTTAACAGCCTCTAAGACGTCTTGACTAGGAGAAATTTCTTTTTCTAGTTGATCAGGATCATCGTAAAAACGTACAATACCATTATCATGGTAATCAAATAATTCAGAATAAGTTTGGCATAGCCCACAGGCAATGCATCGTTCAGGTATAAGTGTGATTTTCATATTTATATTGTAATAAGAAAATAGAAAAAAAACAAGGAGTAAGATATGGAAAAGGAACCGTGGCAAGAAGATATCTATAACAATGAGGAAAGCCGTTCGGAGCGCAGAAGCAGAGGAAATAAGGGAACAGGAGTGGTTGCTAACCGTATTCTAACCATTTTAGCTTGTATTTTCTTTGTAATCGTGGTCGGTATGATTACTGTTTTAATCTATCTATCTTCAGGTGGTAGTGATCGTACGGCAGCCTTGAAAGATTTCCATGATTCTTCTGCACCTAAGGTAGAAGAAGTATCGTCAACATCTTCAAGTAGTTCAGAAGAAGCATCAAGTTCAGAAGCGGAAACAACATCTTCAAGTAGTTCAGAGGGACATGCTAATGCCGAGGGAACTATTACTGTTCTTGCTGGTGAAGGTGAAGCGGCTATCGCAGCTAGAGCAGGAATTTCTATTGCCCAGCTTGAAGCCTTGAATCCTGGTCATATGTCTTCAGGTTCTTGGTTTGCAAATCCTGGTGATGTTCTTAAGACAAGATAGGAGTTAGAATGAAAACAATTCAGATCGCTATTGATGGTCCAGCTTCAAGTGGTAAGAGTACAGTAGCTAAGATCATAGCTAAGGATTTTGGTTATACCTACTTGGACACAGGTGCCATGTATCGTGCGGCAACTTATATTGCCTTACAGTATCAAATCAATCCAGAAGAAACCTCTCAGCTCCTTGATTTATTGGATCAATATCCGATTAGTTTTGGTCGTGCCGAAACAGGAGAACAACTTGTTTTTGTTGGAGATGTTGATGTTACCAATCCAATCCGTGAAAATGAAGTAACTAATGCAGTATCAGCTTTTGCTGCCATTCCAGCCATTCGTGAAAAATTGGTTGCTCTTCAACAAGAAATTGCCCAACAAGGCGGTATTGTCATGGATGGGAGAGATATTGGTACAGTGGTGTTGCCTAAGGCTGAATTGAAGATTTTTCTTGTTGCTTCAGTTGATGAGCGAGCAGAACGTCGTTACAAGGAAAATCTTTCAAAGGGGATCGAAACAGATCTAGAAACTTTGAAAGAAGAAATTGCTGCGCGTGACTACAAGGATAGTCATCGAAAAACTTCGCCTCTTAAACAAGCAGAGGATGCTATCTACTTAGATACTACAGGACTAACTATTTTAGAAGTTGTCGAAAAAATCAAGTCAGAAGCAGTTAAACATTTTTAATTGAAGCTCATAATCGATTGACCACGATGGTGGTCAATTTTTTTACGATTTGTCAAATCTTCTATTTTAGGGTATAATAGTTTCTGTTAAAGAAAATTTGACAATCAAACCATCATGAAACTATAAGGAGATAAAATGAACAATCTACCAAATTGCCCAAAATGTAATTCAGAATACGTCTATGAAGACGGAGCCTTGCTAGTCTGCCCAGAGTGTGCTTATGAATGGAATCCAGCAGAACAAACAGAAGCTGAAGATGGTGTTGTTGCTATTGATGCTAATGGAAATAAATTGGCTGATGGAGATACAGTAACCTTGATTAAAGATTTGAAGGTTAAAGGGGCTCCTAAAGACCTCAAACAAGGAACACGCGTTAAAAATATCCGTATCGTTGAAGGTGACCACAACATCGACTGTAAGATTGATGGTTTTGGTGCTATGAAATTGAAATCAGAATTTGTTAAAAAGATTTAATCATGACTACTTGGAATAAATTTATTTTTTTCAGTCGGACTCTCTTGTTTTTCGCAGCATTTACAGGGGTCTATCTGGAAATTACCAAACGTGGTGGTTTAGGGATGTTGCTTTACTATACAGTCCTTTCCAATCTTTTGGTTGTAATCTTTACAGCTTATCTTTTGTTAAAGATGCGTAGTGGCGGTGATAGTTGGCAGAGTGCTGGGATTCTACGTCTCAAAGGTGGTGTCACTATGAGTATTATGATTACTTGTGTTATCTATCATTTCATGCTAGCTCCTTTGACGACAGATTTTTACCGTTTGGAAAATTTCCTTTGCCATTATATTGTCCCTCTCTGGTTTTTAGCAGATACAATTATTTTTGATAAGAGTCGTCAATATAAGTGGTTTGATCCCATGCTTTGGACCAGCCTTCCTTTGTTTTATATGATTTTTGCCATCTTAAACGGTTTTGTTCTAAAGATGGATGTCCCTAATGCTAAGGATAGTCCCTTCCCATATTTCTTTTTGAATGCTCCCAAACATGGTTGGGGCTTTGTCTTTAAATGGGCGGCAACTATCTTTGTTGCCTACATGGTTTCAGGATATCTCTTTTATCTTGTCAAAAGTATTAAAAAATCTAAGAAATAAAAGTACCCAATGTGGGTGCTTTTTTTGTGATAGAGATAATTGTACCCGGACAAATCGATTTATTTTATCTTGTTATGCAGTCTTTTATACCTTACAATAAAACTGTAGCTACCAATACAACTATTGAGGATGAAAAAAATGACTGAAAATCGTTATGAATTAAATAAGAATTTAGCACAGATGCTTAAAGGTGGCGTCATCATGGATGTCCAAAACCCTGAACAGGCAAGAATTGCTGAGGCTGCAGGTGCGGCAGCAGTTATGGCTTTGGAACGAATCCCAGCTGATATTCGTGCGGCGGGTGGTGTCTCTCGCATGAGTGATCCAAAGATGATTAAGGAAATTCAAGAAGCAGTCAGCATTCCAGTAATGGCTAAGGTTCGAATTGGGCATTTTGTTGAAGCACAGATTTTAGAAGCTATCGAGATTGACTATATTGATGAGAGCGAAGTTCTATCTCCAGCTGACGATCGTTTCCATGTGGACAAGAAAGAATTTCAAGTTCCTTTTGTTTGTGGTGCTAAAGACCTAGGAGAAGCCTTGCGTCGTATCGCTGAAGGAGCTTCTATGATCCGTACAAAAGGGGAACCTGGAACAGGAGACATCGTTCAGGCAGTCCGCCATATGCGTATGATGAATCAAGAAATCCGCCGCATTCAAAATCTCCGTGAGGACGAGATATATGTCGCAGCAAAAGAACTCCAAGTACCTGTAGAATTAGTTCAATATGTTCACGAACATGGAAAACTACCAGTTGTTAACTTTGCGGCTGGAGGGGTTGCAACACCAGCGGACGCTGCTCTTATGATGCAGCTAGGTGCAGAAGGTGTCTTTGTTGGCTCAGGGATTTTCAAGTCAGGTGATCCTGTTAAACGTGCGGCAGCAATTGTCAAGGCTGTTACCAATTATCAGAATCCTCTAATTCTGGCTCAAATCTCGGAAGACTTAGGAGAAGCCATGGTTGGTATTAATGAAAATGAAATCCAAATTCTCATGGCAGAGCGAGGAAAATAGATGAAAATCGGAATATTGGCCTTGCAAGGTGCCTTTGTAGAACACGAGAAAATGCTTGCTCAACTAGGAGTTGAAAGTATTGAACTGCGAAACCTAGAAGATTTTCAGCAACACCAGAGTGACCTGTCTGGGCTAATCTTGCCAGGGGGAGAGTCTACAACTATGGGGAAACTGTTGCGAGATCAGCAGATGCTCATTCCTATAAGAGATGCTATTCTCAATGGTTTACCAGTCTTTGGAACTTGTGCGGGTTTAATTTTGCTAGCAAAACAAATCACTTCTCAGGAGGAAATCCATCTAGCGACTATGGACATAGTAGTAGAGCGCAATGCCTATGGACGTCAGCTAGGAAGCTTTTATACAGAAGCTGACTGCAAGGGTGTTGGCAAGATTCCCATGACCTTTATCCGTGGACCTATTATTAGTGAAGTTGGTAAGGGTGTTGATGTTCTGGCAGTAGTGAACAATCAAATCGTTGCTGCTCAAGAAAAGAATATGCTAGTAACGTCCTTTCATCCTGAATTGACAAATGATCTTCGCCTACATCAGTACTTTATCGATATGTGTAAATAAGAAAAGAAGTTGGAATTTCTCCCAACTTCTTTTCTTACATATAATAAACAATGGCAATGTATTGGAGAGTTGAAGCTGCTAGAATGAAGAGGTGCCAGATCATGTGGAAGTATGGTTTCTTTTTAGCATAAAAACCAGCACCAACTGTATAGCAAAGCCCACCTGATACCATAAGAGTCCAAAAGATTGGATTTGTTTGACTGATGATTGCTGGTAGGATAGTCACAACTAGCCAACCCATGATGAGGTAGAGTATCAGACTAAATTTTTCATTGACTTTTTTGGAAAATATTTTATAAAGAATACCAAAAATAGTTGTTCCCCACTGAATGGCGATAATGAGATAACCAAACCAGTTATTCATCAAGGTCAAAACGACAGGAGTATAAGAGCCAGCAATCGCAACATAAATCATAGAATGGTCGATGATACGAAGCACGTACTTATGAGTGGAACCATAAGCCATAGAGTGATAAATAGTCGATGAAAGAAACATAAGAAAGAGGCTGATGACGAAGATGGACACACCGACAGACGATAAAAATCCATGAGCTTCATAACTATAAGTCGATGAGATAGGGAGCAAAATCAGCATGATAAGTGCCCCTACAGCATGGGTGACACTGTTTGCTATTTCTTCTCCAAAACTAAGGCGCTTGCTAAGTTTAAAACTAGTATTCATTTGTTTCCTCCTCTTCATTTTCTGTATAGACTAGTGCAAGTGTTTGATGATAGAGTTTGACCGTTTGGCAGCTTGCCTGGATAATGGAATTAGCTGGATCAATGTCTTCATTCATATAGTCCACAAAAGCATTGTAAAGTTCTTGTGAGTTAGTCTCTGTGTGTAGGGTGTTTAGGGTTTGAGCGATTTCCTGGATTGAAAAAACAGACTTGAGTGTTGTGATAGCAATCAATCGGGCAATTTGTTTGCGTTGGTATTTTTTCTTTTCAGGTTTACTGATATAGCCGTGCTTCACATAGTTGTTCACCATTGATGCAGTTAAACCTTTCTCTTTAGCAAGAGAAATAGGGGAACAAACTTTATTCACATAAAGTAGGACCTGATCCAAATAGAGATCAATGTTTGGAATTTCGTCCCATTCTGGGTAGGAAAAAGTAGTTTTCATTTCCAACTCCTGTTTATCTAGTTTTGATAACTAGATTATAAAATAATAGAAACAAAAAGTCAAGTTTTAACTGCTTGTAGAAAGCCTTAAATTATGCTATGATGAGAGAAACTAGTCAGAAAAGAGGAAGAAAAATGGAAATTCGTTTAGCTTTTCCAAATGAAGTTGATGCAATTATGCAGGTGATTGAGGATGCTAAAAAATGCTTGGCGGAAGCTGGTAGCACTCAGTGGCAAAACGGCTACCCAGATGCAGATACCATTATTGAAGATATTATCTCTGGTCAAGCTTATGTAGCCCTAGAAGAAGGTGATCTCTTAGCCTATGCAGCAGTGACTAAGAGCCCAGAATCTGCCTATGAAGCTATTTATGAAGGCAAATGGCAAGGAGGAGAGACAGAGTATCTAGTTTTTCATCGTATTGCTGTGGCAGCAGATGTTCAAGGGCAAGGGGTAGCGCAGACCTTCTTGGAAGGCTTGATTGAAGGCTTTGATTACCTAGATTTTCGTTCAGATACGCACGCTGAAAATAAGGCTATGCAACATATCTTTGAAAAGCTTGGTTTTAAACAGGTCGGTAAAGTTCCAGTAGATGGAGAACGCTTGGCTTATCAAAAATTAAAATCAAATGCCTAAGAAGTATGCAAAGATGCTGTACGGTTCTCCGATTGGGATCTTATCTTTGGTAGCAGATGATCACTATCTGTTTGGGATATGGGTTGAAGCACAGAGTTATTTTGAGAGAGGCTTGTCGCTAGGTAATCTAGTTGAGGTGGAAAGTCATCCCATTTTAAATCAGATTGCTAGCTATTTAGATGCTTATTTCAAAGGACAAAATCAAGATTTGTCTCAGTTACCTTTAGCTCCTGTCGGTAGTGATTTCGAAAAAAGAGTTTGGAACTACTTGCGGGGAATTCCTTTTGGTCAGACAGTTACTTATGGTCAAATAGCTAAGGACTTGCATGTAGCTTCTCCTCAAGCTATCGGAGGAGCTGTAGGCCGAAATCCTTGGTCTATCCTCGTACCTTGTCACCGTGTACTAGGAGCTGGCAATCGTCTTACAGGCTATGCTTCGGGAGTTGAAAAGAAGGCTTGGCTCTTGAAGCATGAAAATGCAACATTTAAAGAGAAGAAAGAATAGAAAGAGAAGAAAATGTTAGAATTTATCGAATATCCAAAATGTACAACCTGCAAAAAAGCAAAAAAAGAGCTAGATCAACTTGGACTAGAATATAAAGATGTTCATATTGTCGAAGAAACACCAACTGAGGAAGTGATTTTGACCTGGTTAGAAACTTCAGGTTTTGAATTAAAACAGTTCTTTAATACCAGTGGTATCAAATATCGTGAGCTAGGCTTGAAAGATAAGGTCGGAAGCATGTCAAAACAAGAAGCAGCTAAACTCTTAGCTAGTGATGGCATGTTACTCAAACGTCCAATTCTTGTTAAAGGTGGACAGATTCAGCAAATTGGCTATCGTAAAGCCTATGAAGAGCTTGGTTTGAATTAGGTTTTATCTATCTCTTTGATAAAAATAATATATGTCTGGCTTCTCTAAAAGTGTGTTAAACTAGTATTTAGACCTAGAAAGTCTTTACCCGTAGCAAATATTTTTAATCAGAGCAGAAGTATGATAGAATGAATCATTATCAGGAGAGGATGTTTCTATGAACGTTACAACACTTTTAGCATCAGATTGGTATCAAAACTTGATGCAGTATATTCCAGACGGCAAACTCTTTAGCTGGCGTTCGGTTTTTGATGGCATTCCAAGAATTGTCCAACAATTACCGACAACCTTGATGTTGACAGTATGTGGTGCTTTTTTTGGTATAATCTTGGCCTTGGTTTTTGCTATTGTAAAAATTAATCGCGTTAGAATTCTTTATCCATTACAAGCATTCTTTGTTAGTTTCTTAAAAGGGACACCAATCCTAGTGCAGTTGATGTTGACTTACTATGGAATTCCTCTAGCATTAAAAGCGTTGAATCAACAATGGGGAACTGCTTTTAATGTCAATGCGATTCCAGCCGCAGCTTTTGCCATTGTAGCTTTTGCTTTTAACGAAGCAGCTTACGCTAGTGAAACTATCCGTGCCGCTATTCTTTCTGTCAATCCTGGAGAGATTGAAGCCGCTCGTAGTCTTGGAATGACACGTGCACAAGTTTACCGTCGTGTGATTATTCCAAATGCAGCAGTGGTTGCAACACCAACCTTGATTAACTCCTTGATTGGCTTGACCAAGGGGACTTCCCTAGCCTTCAGTGCAGGTGTTGTGGAAGTTTTTGCCCAAGCTCAGATTTTGGGTGGTGCAGACTATCGTTACTTTGAGCGTTTCATCTCGGTCGCCCTAGTTTATTGGGTAGTGAATATCGCCATTGAAAATCTTGGTCGCTTTATTGAGAAAAAGATGGCAATCGAAGCACCAGATAATGTGGAAACAGATGTGAAAGGAGACCTTCGCTAATGATTAAGATTTCAAATTTAAGCAAATCCTTTTCAGGTCAAACCGTCTTGGATCATCTGAATTTAGATATTCAAAAAGGAGAGGTTGTTGCCTTGATTGGTTCTTCAGGGGCTGGAAAATCCACCTTTCTCCGTAGCCTAAACTATCTTGAAACACCTGATAGTGGAAGCATTCAAATCGATGACTTTTCAGTTGATTTTTCTCAAATTACTCAAGATGAGATCCTGACACTTCGTCGTAAATTGTCCATGGTATTTCAACAATTTAATTTATTTGAGCGTAGAACAGCCTTAGACAATGTCAAGGAAGGTTTGCTTGTTGTCAAGAAATTATCGAACGAAGAAGCAACTAAGATTGCCAAAGAAGAGTTGGCTAAGGTTGGGCTTTCAGATCGTGAACAGCATTATCCGCGTCACTTGTCAGGGGGACAAAAACAACGGGTAGCTATAGCGCGTGCTCTAGCCATGAAACCAGACGTGTTACTTTTGGATGAACCAACTTCAGCCCTTGACCCAGAGTTGGTCGGTGAAGTGGAAAAATCTATCGCAGATGCTGCAAAATCAGGTCAAACCATGGTTTTGGTTAGTCATGATATGTCATTTGTTGCTCAAGTAGCTGATAAGGTTTTATTCTTGGATAAAGGAAAGATTATTGAGACTGGAACTCCTGATGAGATTATCAACCACCCAAAAGAAGAACGAACAAAAGAGTTCTTTGCTAGTTACAAACGGACCTATATTTGATATAATAGAAGATAAGAAAAACTCAGTTGGCTAAGCTAACTGGGTTTGCTCTTTAAAAATGTTAGAAATGAGAGAGAGCATGCTACTTCAAATATTTTCCTTGTACTTCCAAAGTTTAGTTTTAACCATGCTACTAGTCTTGATTGTCTTGGGACTTTGGATTGGTTTAAGAGCCCTATCAGGTGTTGATAAAACAGCTAAGGCTCGCCAAGCCCATCTTTACGATATGATTATGATTGGAGTTTTAACAATTCCAGTATTGTCATTTGCAACCATGAGCATTTTGTTGGTTCTCAAGGCTTAATAGTTGTAAAATGGGATTTAATCCGTTAGAATAAAAATAGTTACAACAAGAAAGAAGGAAAGTGAATGTACGATACGATTATTATCGGGGCAGGTCCTGCTGGGATGACTGCAGCCTTATACGCAGCACGTAGCAATTTGAAAGTTGCTTTGATTGAAGGTGGACTTCCTGGTGGTCAGATGAATAATACCTCTGACATTGAAAACTATCCAGGTTATGCTAACATTAGTGGACCTGAGTTAGCAGAAAAGATGTTTGAACCTCTTGAAAATCTAGGTGTTGAACATCTCTATGGCTTTGTAGAAAATATTGAGGACCATGGTGATGTGAAGAAAGTAATCACAGACGATGAAGAATTTGAAACTCGCACAGTTATCGTAGCGACTGGTTCAAAACATCGTCTCTTAGGAGTTCCAGGAGAAGAAGAACTCAATAGTCGTGGAGTTTCTTACTGTGCAGTTTGTGATGGAGCCTTTTTCCGCGATCAGGATTTGTTGGTTGTAGGTGGAGGTGACTCCGCGGTTGAAGAGGCTATCTTTTTAACACGGTTTGCAAAATCTGTTACCATTGTTCACCGTCGTGATGAGCTTCGTGCTCAAAAAGTCTTGCAAGACCGCGCCTTTGCTAATGATAAAATCAAATTCATTTGGGATTCTGTCGTAAAAGAAATCAAGGGTGAAAACCGTGTGGAGTCAGTTGTCATTGAAAATGTTAAAACAAATCAAGTGACTGAACATGCCTTTGGTGGTGTATTTATCTATGTTGGTTTAGATCCAGTTAGTGATTTTACAAAAGATTTACAAATCCAAGATGAATCAGGTTGGATTGTGACAGATGACCATATGAAAACAAGTGTTGCAGGAGTCTTTGCAGTTGGGGATGTTCGTCAGAAAGACCTTCGTCAAGTTACAACAGCGGTTGGTGATGGCGCGATTGCAGGCCAAGAAGCCTATAAATTTATTACTGAGCATTATTAAAAAGGCGGTGGGACAGAAATCGATAGACAAAGTCTCGATTTCGTAGTCCCAGCCCTGCGAGGATGATTAGGAGCTTTTTGGAGTCTAAAAGACGAACAAAAAGTTCAATCAGCTACCGCGTCAAAGTTTGATTGCTAATAAAAAGTGAGGTCGGGATCTTTTGTCCCAACCTCACTTTTTATTAGAGTCGATTTCGGAAGACTTCGTACATGAGGATAGCAGCGGCAACACTGGCATTGAGACTTTGTACGTGTCCGTTCATAGGAATGGTAATCATCTCGTCCACTTGTTTTTTGATGTTGCTTGAAATTCCCTTACCTTCGTTGCCGATAATGAGGGCGACTTTACCACTTGTGTTCCATTTATGGCAAGGAGTCCCGTTCATATCAGTTCCAAAAGTCCAAAAGCCCTCTTCTTTAAGTTTGTCCAAGGTTTGACTGAGGTTAGTCACGCGAGCGATAGGAACATGCTCAATGGCACCTGTTGCTGTTTTAGCAACGACAGGAGTAACGCCGACAGCTCGATGTTTGGGAATGATGACACCCGAAACATTGGTTGCATCAGCTGTTCTTAGAATAGAGCCGAGGTTGTGAGGGTCAGTTAGTCCATCAAGGATCAATAGCAGTGGATTTTTCTCTTGACGGGTCTTGGCAAGAATCTGCTCCAGTTCAGTGTAGGCGAATTCTGAAACGCGCAAGACAAAACCTTGGTGAACAGCTCCTTCAGTCATTTCGGAAAGAGACTTTTTTGAAGTCCAAGAGATAGAGACCTTCTTCTCGGTTGCTAGTTCTTTGACTTTTTCAACATTTTTTCCTCTTAAGTCTTCTTGAACATAGAGCTTGTTGCCAGTATTGGCTAAGAGGGCTTCGGTAACGGCGTGAACGCCATAGACAATATCGTTTGTTTTCATAGTTTTAATTTTAAAGTTATAGGACTGAGGCAAACTGCTATCATTTTTAGGATACCTGTTGACTCAGTAGTTGCTAGTTTATTCTAGGATGAGGAGTCCTTCTTTGATTTCAAAAGGATCTTTTTCATTGATACGATCGTAGAACATGACGCCATTTAAGTGGTCAATTTCGTGTTGAACGACGATTGAGTTGTAGCCTTTCAGCTTGATGCGGTGCTTTTCTCCATCTTTATCAAAATAGTCCACAGTTACTCGAGCATGGCGGATAACATAGCCTGGAACGGCACGGTCGACAGACAAGCAACCTTCTCCCTCGCCTAGAGCAGCATCTTGGACTGAGTGGGATACGATTTTCGGATTGTACATGACAGCCTGTAAATCATATGCTTCTTGAGGTGTTTCACCTTCCTCGGTGATATTAGGAACTAAAACAGCAATGATGCGTTTTGAGATATCGAGTTGTGGTGCTGCAAGACCAACTCCACCACGTAGACCTAATTTTTCAGCCATAACAGGGTCTTGTGAGTGTTTTAAAAATTGCATCATTTTTTCTCCGAGAATGATATCTTGATCACTCAAGGGGAAGCTGACTTCTTCAGCAACGGCACGAAGAGTTGGGTTTCCTTCGCGGATAATATCTTTCATATCAATTAAATGAGCAGCTTTGGTAATTCTTTCTATAGCAGACATGTTCTCTCTCCTTTTCTTACTTTACATGATAACACAAAATAGCCTAGAATGAAAGCACATTAGTTCTATCAGGATGCATTCTCCAGATGAAATACTATCTTGTCTATGGTATAATAAGTTAAGGAGACTTGCATCAAAAAGCAGGGAGAAAAAATATGGAAAAACGTAGTAGAAGCAGAAAAAATGGTTCGAACTTTCAAGTTATCAGAACTGTTGTTCGATTTTTTAGGAACTATAAACAGTGGAGCAATAGAACTTTTATTGTAGTTTTGTTGGCTTTTGTAGCTCTCTCCATGATCACGACTTTGTTAGTAGAAGGGGCTCAGGGGATTTCATTGACCAGTAGTGACTCGACTGTAGTACATCATAAATCCAATGCTCAGGAAAAGAGTGAGGATACTGAGAAAGAAACCAGTGCTCGTATTATGGCTCATGGAGATTTGCTTTATCATATTCCTATTTATCGTACAGCTCTAAAAGAGGATGGGAGCTATGATTTTCATGAAAATTTTGACTATGTCAAACCTTGGTTTAAGAAGGCTGATCTAGTCATCGGAGACTTTGAAGGGACTATTAGTAAGGACCATTACCTTGCAGGCTATCCTTTATTTAATGCTCCAGGAGAGGTTATGGATGCGATAAAGGATGCTGGTTATCAAGTGCTGGACTTGGCCCACAATCACATCTTGGATTCCCAGTTGGAAGGAGTTATCTCTACAGCGGATGCGATCGAAAAGGCAGGCATAACTCCTATCGGAGTATATACCCATGAAGCGCGTGATAAGGCGCCTTTAGTGATTAAGCAAGTAAATGGTATTAAGGTTGCTTTCCTAGCCTATTCTTATGGCTTTAATGGTATTGAGGAATACATTTCTAAAGAGGATTACAATAATTACCTGTCCGACTTAAATGAAGATAAGATGAAGGCTGAAATTGAGCGAGCTGAAAAAGAGGCAGACATAACCGTTGTCATGCCTCAAATGGGAATTGAGTATCAATTAGAACCAACTGAAGAACAAAAGATTCTCTACCACAAGATGATTGACTGGGGAGCTGACCTTATCTTTGGAGGGCATCCTCACGTTGTTGAACCAGCTGAAACAGTTGAAAAAAATGGAGATAAAAAACTCATTATCTACTCTATGGGCAATTTCCTATCTAATCAACGGATTGAAACCATGCAGGATGAGGAAAATGCTAAGTGGACGGAGCGTGGAGTCCTCATGGACGTAACCATTAAGAAGAAAGCAGGCAAGACAACTATTGAGACTGCAGCAGCTCATCCAACTTGGGTTAACCGTACTCCAAAAGGGACCTATTCACCTGACGGCTATCCACTTTTTCTTTATCAGACCTATATCTTGGAAGATTTTATAGAAGGTGGGACTCATCGTGAAAAATTGGATGAGGAAACCAAGGAAAGAATTGACTTAGCCTACAAAGAAATGAATGAACATGTTGGCTTGAAGTGGTAGTGGTATTTCTAAAAGGAGACGAGATGACGATAAAATTAATTGCGACAGACATGGATGGAACCTTATTGGATCCCAAAGGTCAAGTAGATTTACCTCGTTTGGAGAAGCTTCTTGATCAGCTAGAAGAAAGGGGAATTCGATTTGTCATTGCGACTGGAAATGAGATTCATCGTGTGAAACAATTACTAGGGCATTTGACAGAGCGAATAGTTTTGATTGTAGCTAATGGGGCGAGAATTTTTGAAGGCAATCAACTTTTACAGGCTCAAACTTGGGATGATGACATGGTTAATCGGGCTTTAGAATTTTTCAAGGACCGAGAATGCCAAGATCAGTTTGTAGTGACCAGTATGAATGGTGGTTTTGTGAAAGAAGGCACCGTCTTTACTCAACTTGAAAATTTTATGACTCCTGAGATGATTGAACTTTTTTATCAGCGGATGAATTTTGTGGAAGAGTTAGAGTCTCATCTTTTTGGTGGAGTGTTAAAAATGAGCTTGGTAGTCGGTGAGGAGCGCTCTGACTCAGTTTTAGAGGAAATCAATCAGCTCTTTAATGGTCATGTTCAGGCTGTCTCAAGTGGTTATGGCTGTATCGATATTCTTCAGTCTGGTATTCATAAAGCCTGGGGCTTACAAGAGCTACTCAAGCGTTGGGACATCAAAGCTGAGGAAATCATGGCTTTTGGTGATAGTGAAAATGATGTAGAAATGCTTCAATTAGCTGGAATTGCCTATGCCATGGAAAATGCCGACGACAAGGCCAAAGCAGTAGCAACTGACTTTGCTCCATCCAATAGTCAGGCAGGAGTTTATCAGGTTTTGGAAGACTGGCTAGAAAAAGGAGAATGAAATGGCAGTGCAGTTGTTAGAAACGTGGCTCCTAAAAGAGCAAGGAAAAATCCAAAACAAGTATCGTGAACTCAATCAAATCTCCCTATTGAATCCAGATATCATTTTTATTGGTGATTCTATCATCGAATATTATCCCTTGCAGGAGTTACTAGGACCTTCAAAGATCATGGTCAATCGAGGCATCAGGGGTTACCAAACAGGGCTTTTACTTGATAATCTTGATGCCCATCTCTATGGTGATGCTGTTGATCAGATTGTTCTTTTGATTGGGACAAATGATATTGGTAAGGAAGTAGAGTTGGAGCAGACCTTGCATAATATCGAAGCTGTGATTCAGTCAATTGCGCGTGATTTTCCGCTTACCCAAATCAAGCTTCTTTCTATTTTACCAGTTAATGAAGGTACAGAGTATCAGCAGACAGTTTATATCCGCACCAATGAGAAAATCAAGGCCTGGAATCAAGCATATCAAGACTTAGCTTCAGCCTATATGCAGGTTGAATATATCCCAGTATTTGATAGCTTGCTAGATGAAGCTGGACAATTAAAACCTACCTACACAACCGATGGCCTACACCTAAGTGTTGCTGGTTATCAGGTTCTTTCAAAAGTATTGAGAGATTATCTTTTTTAGAATTTTAAAAAGTTTGTAAAAAGTAATAGATAAATAATTGACATAAAAAAAATTCTTCTTGTAGATGTAAATAGTGATAAAGATTCACTAAAATCTATAGGTTGAATTTTTTATATTTATTATAAATAACGATAAAAATAAACGTTTTTCACTGTATTTAGTATCCAAGATAAATAAATAATATTATTTAAATAAAATAATTTAAATTTTTTTGTGGCTAAATATTACTCTAAAATGTATATTATGCATTTTAAAAGTAGTTTCATGGGCCTCATTATTCTTGATATAATAAGGCTAATATGGTATACTTTTAAAGTTACTGTAGTGTGGAGGATAGTGTTTTCTTTTCAGAAAATTCTTAATATTCTTACATATTATTAGTTAAAATGTTAAAAAAGGAGAACTTATCATATGATAAGAAGAGAGCAACAACGATTTTCTTTAAGAAAATATAAAGTTGGGGTCGCATCAGTTTTCTTAGGAACCACCCTTAGCTTTTTAATGGCTAATGGTGGTGCTGTAAAAGCATCTGAGATTATTGCACAGTCAAATTCTGGAGAAAATACTGAACTCGTCGACAAAGACCAGTCGAAAGATCCAGTCGCCAATGTGGAGGATACAGTTGTTACTGAAACTTCAGAAGTTAAGTCAGAAACATCAAGACCTGAAGTTAAGTCTGAAGAAGTAAAATCAGAAGAAGCAAAAGCTGAAAAAATTGAGAAAAAAACATCTGTTAGTCCTGAGGCAAAACCAGAGTCTTCTAAACCAGCAGCATCTTCAAAAGCAGAAGAAGTTGTAGTAGCTAAGCCTAAGGCAGAAGAAAAGACTGAATCTAAATCAGAGGAAAAATCTGAGCCTAAAGCAGAACTTTCAGCTGTAGCTGAGGCAACTAGCCTTGATACAAATGCTAGTGCAGCTAATGTTGAAGCAAAACCACTCGTTGATACAGAAACACTAGCTTTGGCAGCTGAAAATACAGTAAATGCAGGTGCATTAGCTACAAATGGTGGTCGTCGCCGTAATCGTCGTGCTGCAACTGAAGAAGTTGTATCTGGAGACCATAACTCTAAACCAATTGCTGTAACTACTTACCTAAAGGATGGTGAAGTTGCTACACCTAATATGACAAATTCAAATGGTGCAAGTGTTCGTTCTCAAACGGTACCAGCTGGTTACTCAGCTAAAGAAGGAGATTGGTACACATACGCTATCTGGGATTTAACTAGATTCAATGAACGTTATGGTACAAAATACTATGCTCGTGCTTATAAGAGATTTGATGAATCTACAGATACAACTGTTGAATTACTAGATAAAACTACTGGTAATGTACTAGAAACAAGAACTATCACTTCATCTAGTGGTGTTCAAAAATTCACTACTACTACAGCGGCATCTAATAGCCAGTTAACTTTCCAAGTAGATTATAAAGCAGGTACTGCTGAAAAAGGTAAAGCAACTCAACCATTTATTCAAAATGGTTATGAAGTTGGAAGCAGTATAACAAGACTAGTGGCATCAGGGCACCAACTTACACCGGCAGAACAAGCACTTTATAATGCTGTTTATAATGCTCGTACTACAACAGATATTCTAAACGTTGTTGAACCAGCTTATAATGGTCGTACAATTACAGATTCAAACGCTAAAATACCAGAAACAATTAATAAAACAACTTACTATAAAGTAGTTGATAAAAACAACCCAACATTTAATGCAAATAAAACAGATAAGACTGTTCAAGATTATAAAGAAAATGGTAATGAAGTAGACTTAGCTAGATATACTCTTAAAGCTGAAGAAGGACAAAGCTTCACAGCATCTGGAGAGCGTCAATTTGATGGATACAAACTTTATCAAACGGCTGATGCAAATGATAAATCAGGTTATGTAAGCCGTCCTTACAAAGTTGGAACTAAATTCATGGATGCGGACCGTTATGGTATTAAACGTATTAAAGAAGTAGTTGGAGAAGACGGTTCAGTAGTAATCCGTGTTTACTTACTAGATCCAAAACAACAAAGTAAACGTTCTGATGGTACATTAGACACAGATGGATACATGTTACTAGCAGAGACTAAGCCAATTAAACCAGGTGATTGGAATTCACAGGAATTGGCTGTTAAAAAATCACCTCTTAACACTATTCCGCATACTGTAACTGATCCAAAAACTGGAGCAAAAACTAATTATCCAAACGGTAAGGAACTTGAATTTGATTTCTATAAAGGTTCTGACATGCCACCATATCACGCTGTATTTGTACCATTCTTAGGGGATAATATTGGATACAAGATAGATAATGCACAATTAGAACGTGGAGTATACGGTAGTGGTATAAAAGTTGACTTAGCAAACTCGTTTACACCATATAAACAACCTGTTTATTACTATGTCAAACAAAATCCGGTTGAAGTAACTCCAGAAGTTGAAAAACAACTTGAAGGACGTGCACTTGTTGATGGTGAATTTACTTTCAAATTAACAGAAGATAAGAGTAGTCCTGACAAACACGAAGAAACAGTTACCAATAAAGCTGGTAAAGCTACATTCAGCAAGCTGACCTTCAATAAAGCTGGTACTTATAAATACAAAATCACTGAAACAAAAGGTTCTGATACAAACGTTGACTACGATGCAATGACAGTTACTATGACTGTTACTGTAACTGAAGATTCTAAAGGTGTTTTACAAGCTTCTGTTAAATACAGTGGTATTGGTGGATTTGCTTCAAGTGCAGATGATAAAGTCTTTAACAACTATGTTGTAGCACCAGTTAAGACTAAGTTTGACTTCAGCAAGGCTCTCGCAGGTCGTGAATTGAAAGCTGGAGAGTTCACTTTCCAATTGAAAGATTCAAAAGGAACTGTTCTTCAAACTAAAACTAATACTAAAGCAGGTCTTGTAGCCTTTGACGACTTGAACTTTGACAATACACAAGTTGGTACTCACAAGTATACTGTAGAAGAAGTTCAAGGTTCTGAAGCAGGAATGACTTATGACCCAATGAAAGCTGAAGTAACGATCACTGTTACTAAAGAAGGTCACGTTCTTAAAGCAACCAATACACTTCCTGCAGATAGAGAGTTTAATAATACCTTCACACCAGCTCCTGTTAAAGTAAACCTTGAATTTGATAAATCACTTTCAAATGGTACCTTGAATGCTGGAGACTTTAGCTTTACCTTGACTGGTGACAACAATGTTAGTGAAACCGTAACTAATAAAGCTAACGGTAAGATTAACTTCAGTGAATTGTCATTTGACCAAGCAGGTGTCTACAACTATACTGTTAAGGAAGTGAAGGGCAATAAAGCCGATGTAGACTACGATGCAATGACGATCGCAGTTAAAGTCACTGTTACAAAAGATGCAACTACTGGTCTTTTGTCAGCTAAAACTGAAATGACCTCTAAAGGTGGTGAAGCAACTGGTACAGATGATAAAGTCTTTAACAACCATGTAGTGGCACCAGTAACAGCTCAATTTGACTTTAGCAAAGCTCTTGCAGGCCGTAAACTGAAAGTAGGCGAATTCAGTTTTGTATTGAAAAATTCTGAAGGAACAGTTCTTCAAACCAAGCAAAATGATGCTGATGGAAAAGTTAAGTTTGATGCTTTAACATTCACTAATACTCAAGTTGGAAATCATAAGTACACTGTAGAGGAAGTTATCCCAGAAACTAAAGAAGCTGGAATGACTTACGACACCATGAAAGCTAACGTGACAGTTTCTGTAACGAAATCGGGTCATGCACTTACAGCTGTAGCAACACTTCCAGCAGATAAAGAATTTAACAATACCTTTACCCCAACTGCAACACAAGCTCAATTCAAGTTCACTAAGAGACTTGAAGGTAAAGAGCTTACGAAGGATGCCTTCACATTTGAATTGCTTGAAAACGGTAATGTTATCCAAACTAAGAAAAATGCGGCTGACGGAACTATCCAGTTTGACGCAATCGCTTATGATCAAGAAGGTAGGCATACATACACTGTACGTGAAGTAGCTGGAGCTGACACAAACATTGACTATGATTCAATGAATGCTGTCGTAACAGTTAATGTAACGAAAGATGCTGCATCTGGTACCTTGACTGCTAATGTTACAATGCCAGAAGATTCAGAATTCAACAACTATGTTGTGGCACCAGTAACAGCTCAATTCGACTTCAGTAAAGCACTAGCAGGCCGTAAACTTAAAGCAGGCGAATTCAGTTTTGTCTTGAAAAATTCTGAAGGAACAGTTCTTCAAACCAAGCAAAATGATGCTAACGGTAAGGTAAGCTTTGATGCCCTCACATTCAGCAATACTCAAGTTGGAAATCATAAGTACACTGTAGAGGAAGTTATCCCAGAAACTAAAGAAACTGGGATGACCTACGATACGATGAAGGCTGTAGTAACGATTACTGTTACCAAATCTGGACATGCATTGACTGCAACTAAGTTACTTCCAACTGATACAGAGTTTAACAATACCTTCACACCTTCAGCAACTACTGCTCAGTTTAGCTTCACTAAGAGACTTGAAGGTAAAACACTTGAAGCAAATGCTTTCACGTTTGAATTGCTTGAAAACGGTAATGTTATCCAAACTAAGAAGAATGCACAAGATGGAACAATCACCTTTGACGCAATCTCTTATGCTCAAGAAGGTACGCATACATACACTGTCCGTGAAGTAGCTGGAGATGACACAAACATTGACTATGATTCAATGAACGCTGTGGTAAAAGTTACTGTTACTAAGGATGCTGCAACTGGTCTCTTGTCAGCAAAAGTTAACATGCCAGAAGATACAGAGTTCAACAACTATCATGTGGCTCCAGTCGTTGCAAGATTTGACTTTACTAAGAAATTAGCAGGTCGTGAACTTCAAGCAGGTGAATTTAGCTTCGTATTGAAAGATTCAACTGGTAAAGAAATTGAAACTGTTACCAATAAAGAAGATGGAACAGTTACTTTCACTGAGTTGTCATTTGACAATACTAAAGTTGGTACACATACTTATACTGTTGAAGAAGTAATCCCAGCTTCAAAAGAGCTTGGAATGACTTACGACACCATGAAAGCAACCATTAGAGTTGAAGTTGCTAAGAATGGTCACACCTTGACTACTGTAACTAACGTAACGTCAACTGGCGGTGTCAATGCTGATGGAAGATCAACAGAAGGAACTGCTGATAAAGAATTTAACAACAAGGTTACTCCTCCTGAAACACCTCAATTCCAACCTGAAAAATTTGTTCTTAATAAAGAGAAATTTGACATTACAGGAACAAAACTTGTAGACGATGATGATGAATTGACTGATGAGTACACTGCTACAAATGCTAACCCATACGCAGATGGAACTTCAAACAACGAAGCAGAAAACATCAATACCAAGACCGTTGAACGTGGTGATAAACTAGTTTACCAAGTATGGTTGGATACGAAAAACTTCACTGATAAAAATAACATCCAATCTGTTGGAATCTCTGATACTTATGATGCAGAAAAATTAACTGTTAATGCTGCTGATATTAAAGCTTATGACAGTGAAAGTGGAGATGACGTAACTGATAAATTTGATATTACAGTTGAAAATGGTGTCATCACTGCAACATCTAAGAAAGAATTTGTTAATGGTGACAATGTTATCGACACCACTAAATTCGCCTTTGGTCGCTACTATAAATTCGATATTCCAGCAACTGTTAAAGATACTGTTAAAGCTGGTGCAGATATTGAAAACGCTGCAAACCAGATCGTTCATGTTTATAACCCAGTAAGCAAAACAGTCGAAAAACCAGAAAAACCAACTCAAAAACGTGTAAATACTGTACCAGTTACAGTTGACCTTAAGTTCACTAAGAAGTTAGAAGGCCGTACTTTAACAGCGGGTGAGTTTAGCTTCGTTCTTAAGAAAGATAATGTTGCAGTTGAAACTGTTAAGAATGATGCAGAAGGCAAGATTACCTTCAAGACACTTAAGTTTGGTAAAGATGATCTTGGTAAGACTTATACGTACACAGTATCAGAAATTACTGGTAGTGATTCAACAGTAACCTATGACGACATGGTTGCTACTGTAACTATTAAAGTAGCTCATGATGGTACTGCTAAAGCGATTGTTGCTTCTGTAACAGATGCGCCAGACAAAGAATTTAACAACAAGGTTATCCCTCCAGATGTTCCTCAATTCCAACCTAAGAAATATGTATTGGATCAGGAAAAATTTGATATTAAGGGTGGTTCATTATTAGACGATGATGAAGAATTGCAAGATGAAGTTGCTGAGACCAATAAAAACCCTTATGTTGATGGATATGACAACAATGAAGAGGGGAATATCAATACATATGCAGTTCGTCGAGGTGATCGTATCGTCTATCAAGTTTGGTTAGATACAACTAAATTTGATCTTAATAACAAAGATAATATCCAAACAGTTGGAATTACTGATGACTACGATGAAACCAATGTTGATGTCAAAGCCTCTGATATTAAAGCCTATGATTCAGCTACAGGATTAGATGTAACTGATAAGTTTGATATCAAGGTTGAGAATGGAGTCATGACTGCAACTCTTAAAGCTGGCTTCACTAAGTCACTTGGTGATGCAGAAAGTACTCAAGTCATCGACACAACTAAATTCGCCTTTGGTCGCTACTATAAATTTGATATCCCAGCAACTGTCAAAGCAGACGTTGAAGGCGGAGTAGACATCGAAAATACGGCAGCGCAAATCGTTCATTACTATAATCCTACTTCTAAGACTGTTGAAAAACCAAACAAACCAACTCAAAAACGTGTTAACTCTGTACCAATTGAAGTTGAGTTTAACTTCACTAAGAAGCTTGAAGGTCGTGAATTGAAGGCCGGTGAGTTTACGTTTGAATTAAGACGTGAAGATGGTGAAGTGATTGAGAGAGTCAAGAATGATAAAGATGGAAAAGTTAAATTTGAATCTTTAGAGTTCATGAAGGGCGATGAAGGAACTCATAAGTTTACGATCGTTGAGGTCCCTGGAACAGACGCGACAGTCACATATGACCCAATGGAAGCGGAAGTGACAGTAGAGATTTCTTACAATGGAAAAGCTAAAGCACTTGTGAAAACAGTGACAGACGCTCCAGACAAAGAGTTCAACAATGTTGTAACTCCTCCAGAAGAACCTAAGTTCCAACCAGAGAAATACGTTGTTTCAGAAGAGAAATTCGATATCACTGGCGACAAGCTTCTTGATGATGATTCTGAGTTGACTGATAAATATGGTGAAACAAATACAAATCCATATGTAGATGGAACTTCAAACAACGAAGCTCAAAACTTGAATACGAAGACTGTGAAACCAGGCGCTAAATTGGTTTACCAAGTATGGTTGGATACAACTAAATTTGACGCAGCTAACAAGGATAACATCCAAACAGTAAGTATCTCTGATGACTTCGATGAAACGAAAGTAAATGTAGATGCATCCGCAATCAAGGCCTACGATTCAGTAACTGGTGCAGATGTAACTGACAAGTTTGACATCAAGATCGAAAATGGTGTCATGACCGCAACCCTTAAAGCTGGCTTCACGAAGTCACTTGGCGATGCAGAAAACACTCAAGTGATCGACACAACTAAGTTCGCCTTTGGTCGCTACTATAAATTCGATATCCCAGCAACTGTCAAAGCTGACGTTACGGCTGGTGCAGACATCGAAAATACGGCAGCTCAAGTAGTTAACTACTATAACCCAACTACGAAGAAAGTTGAAAAACCAGAAAAACCAACTGAAAAACGTGTTAACTCAGTACCAATCTCAGTGGACTTCAACTTCACTAAGAAGCTTGAAGGCCGTGAATTGAAGGCTGGTGAATTCAGCTTCGTATTGAAAGATGCCAAAGGAAAAGAAATCGAAACTGTTCAGAACGACAAGGACGGAAACGTTAAGTTCAAAGCCATTGAGTACAAGAAAGGCCAAGAAGGCACTTACAAGTACACAATTGAAGAAGTTAAGGGAACAGATGCGACTGTTACATATGACTCTATGAAGGCAGAAGTAACAGTTGTAGTGGAACACAATGGAAAAGCTAAAGCACTTGTGAAAACAGTGACAGACGCTACAGACAAAGAGTTCAACAACGTCGTAACTCCTCCAGAAGAACCTAAGTTCCAACCAGAGAAATACGTTGTTTCTGAAGAGAAATTCGATATCACAGGCGACAAACTTCTTGATGATGATTCTGAGTTGACTGATAAATATGGTGAAACAAATACAAATCCATATGTAGATGGAACTTCAAACAACGAAGCTCAAAACTTGAATACGAAGACTGTGAAACCAGGCGCTAAATTGGTTTACCAAGTATGGTTGGATACAACTAAATTTGACGCGGCTAACAAGGATAACATCCAAACAGTAAGTATCTCTGATGACTTCGATGAAACGAAAGTAAATGTAGATGCATCCGCAATCAAGGCCTACGATTCAGTAACTGGTGCAGATGTAACTGACAAGTTTGACATCAAGATCGAAAATGGTGTCATGACCGCAACCCTTAAAGCTGGCTTCACCAAGTCACTTGGCGATGCAGAAAACACTCAAGTGATCGACACAACTAAGTTCGCCTTTGGTCGCTACTATAAATTCGATATCCCAGCAACTGTCAAAGCTGACGTTACGGCTGGTGCAGACATCGAAAATACGGCAGCTCAAGTAGTTAACTACTATAACCCAACTACGAAGAAAGTTGAAAAACCAGAAAAACCAACTGAAAAACGTGTTAACTCAGTACCAATCTCAGTGGACTTCAACTTCACTAAGAAGCTTGAAGGCCGTGAATTGAAGGCTGGTGAATTCAGCTTTGTATTGAAAGCAGAAGATGGAACACCGATCGAAACTGTTCAGAACGATAAGGACGGAAACGTTAAGTTCAAAGCCATTGAGTACAAGAAAGACCAAGAAGGCACTTACAAGTACACAATTGAAGAAGTTAAGGGAACAGATGCGACTGTTACATATGACTCTATGAAGGCAGAAGTAACAGTTGTAGTGGAACACAATGGAAAAGCTAAAGCACTTGTGAAAACAGTGACAGACGCTACAGACAAAGAGTTCAACAACGTCGTAACTCCTCCAGAAGAACCTAAGTTCCAACCAGAGAAATACGTTGTTTCTGAAGAGAAATTCGATATCACAGGCGACAAACTTCTTGATGATGATTCTGAGTTGACTGATAAATATGGTGAAACAAATACAAATCCATATGTAGATGGAACTTCAAACAACGAAGCTCAAAACTTGAATACGAAGACTGTGAAACCAGGCGCTAAATTGGTTTACCAAGTATGGTTGGATACAACTAAATTTGACGCGGCGAACAAGGATAACATCCAAACAGTAAGTATCTCTGATGACTTCGATGAAACGAAAGTAAATGTAGATGCATCCGCAATCAAGGCCTACGATTCAGTAACTGGTGCAGATGTAACTGACAAGTTTGACATCAAGATCGAAAATGGTGTCATGACCGCAACCCTTAAAGCTGGCTTCACCAAGTCACTTGGCGATGCAGAAAACACTCAAGTGATCGACACAACTAAGTTCGCCTTTGGTCGCTACTATAAATTCGATATCCCAGCAACTGTCAAAGCTGACGTTACGGCTGGTGCAGACATCGAAAATACGGCAGCTCAAGTAGTTAACTACTATAACCCAACTACGAAGAAAGTTGAAAAACCAGAAAAACCAACTGAAAAACGTGTTAACTCAGTACCAATCTCAGTGGACTTCAACTTTACTAAGAAGCTTGAAGGCCGTGAATTGAAGGCTGGTGAATTCAGCTTCGTCCTTAAAGATTCAGAAGGTAAGACTCTTGAAACTGTAACGAACGATGCATCTGGAAACGTTAAGTTCTCAGCTATCGAATTCAAGAAAGAACAAGCAGGCGTTCACAACTACA
>NZ_JASHFI010000006.1:0-107175 GCF_047460875.1 Streptococcus infantis
ATCCAAGTAAACCAGGTCAACCAGTTGTTCCTAATGTACCAGGCTACAAACCATACTTGCCAGATCCAAAAGATCCAAGCAAACCAGGTAAACCAGTAGAACCAGGAAAACCAATCACTCCTGAAAATCCAGGTGAAGACACACCAATCATCTACGTTCCAGTTAAACCTGACACTCCAGTAGTCCCTAATCCAGAACCACAAACTCCTGCAAAACCAGATCCTAAACCTTTGGATCCTGAAAAAGTAGTGCAGGAATTACCAAATACTGGTACGGATTCAAATGCGATTATTACTGGACTTGGAATCATTGGAATGGCAACAACACTATTAGGTTTAGCTCAAAAGAAAAAAGAAGATTAAAGAAAATATTTAATCCTATAAAATAAATTTCTGGCTAAATTACAAAGTGTCTAATGCCAAGAAGACAAAGCCCTTAGAACTCAAGTTTCTAAGGGCTTTTCTTTGGATCTTTGTCAACTGTAGTGGGCTAACATCTGGAGAGGACGATCGTCGTCCTCTCCATTTTTATATTCAGAGCGATAAAAATTCGTTTTTTAAAGTTTTCAAAGTTCCGAAAACCAAAGGCATTTCGTTTGATAAGTTTGATGAGATTATTGGTTTGGAACATTTTTCTAAATCAGAACATTCGACACGAATTTTTTGGATAATATACCTTTTTCAAATATTTTATAGAAAAATAAGTATATAGCATTATTGATAATTAAACAAATGGTATCAAAATGTACATTTTTAAAACAATTGTGCTATAATATAGTTAGGTAATCAAATATTTCCTAACAATAAAGGAGGTTATTATGAAACATAAATGGTTTAAATGTCTAACATTTTTCTTAACATTCTTGCTAATGGGATTATCGATGATCAATTTAGCAAAAATAGTTCAAGCAGAAACTGTCATAAATTACAATCTAGATACTAAGATGGTCCATGAGAGGTCTGGTCTTGAACTAGCTGAGGATGTGGAAGTTATTGCTGGGGAACGCTTACTCGCAACCTATCAGTTAACCTTTCCAGATAGTCAAAGTATAGCTGAGAACGATAAGCTCGTTTTAGATATTCCAAAAGAGCTGAGACTGATAACGAATCTAACCTTTGATGTAATGAATACTAATGGCAAGAAGGTGGGAATAGCTCAGACGGATCCGAGTACAGGGAAAGTTACTGTAACTTTTACAGATTTTTTTTCTAAGAGACCTGAGAATAAAGAGCTTTCTTTACAGTTTAATTTAACGATTAATCGAGAAGTTGTTAAGGAGAGTCAACCAGTTACTGTTACCATTGGTCATAAGACTTATAGTTTCAAGTACAAACAAGATAGTGGTGAAGCTGGCGATTATGAGATGAAATATGGTTATCAGGATGACACCGATCCAAGTATCATTAAGTGGCGTATTCTCTTGAATGCCAATCAAGATATGATTCGTGGGATGACAATTACGGATACTTTTGGCGATGGACAAACCTTAATTCCTGAGTCATTTAGAGCTGTTCGCTATGAGACACAACCTACAAAGATTCGTAACGAGGCTCATATTCTTACGTTAGAGCCATCAGATAATTTTTCAAAAAAGGCAGTATTCACTAAAAATGCTCAAGGAGGAATCACAGGATTTACAATTCCATTTGGAGATAACTATCATTGGGCAATGTATATTGAATACTCTACTAAGTTACCAGATGGAGTTCCTGCGGGGTCTTTAGTTTCTAACACCTTATCATGGTCAGCCACTAATTTTGAGACTCGTAGTATCGTGCGTGAAGTTCGTCTAGAGTCAGGATCAGGTCTTGGTGGAGCTGAAAAATCAGAAAATGTTATATTAAAGGCTCAAAAGATTCTAAAAGGAAAAGCATTAGAAAAAGACCAGTTTAGTTTTGGACTTTATGATGCAAATAATCTAGCTCAGCCTATCCAAATTGCCAAAAATGCAGAAGATGGAAGTGTAACCTTCAATGCTATTAAGTATGCTAAAGAAGGCGTTTACCATTATCTCATTAAAGAAATGATTCCTGAAAATTCTGGTCACTATGACTATGATAGACATGAATTAAAGGTTACTGTAACGGTAACGGATGATGATGGTATCAAAATGGGAACGGTGGCCTATGGAGAAGAGAAGACAACATTTACCAATGTTTATCGTGGAACTACAAGCATAAAAGGTAAGAAGATTTGGAATGATGCAGAAAACCAAGATGGTATTCGTCCAGATACTATAAGAGTTCGTCTTTTGGCAAACGGTAGTGAAGTAGCAAGTAAATCAGTTAAATCAGAAGATAACTGGAGCTTTGCATTTGATCAGCTACCTGAAAATGATCCAGAAGGAAAAGCTATTGTTTATACAGTAGCAGAGGATCATGTAGAGGGATATACGACAGAGATAGATCAGAAAAACTATACTATCACTAATACACATCTTCCTGAAGTAACTGATTTGAAAGTTAGCAAGCGTTGGGAGGATGCTGATAATAAGGCAGGAAAACGTCCAAATAACATCAAGATCCAACTCTATGCTAATGGCAAGAAAGTCGGAAAAGAAGTTACTTTGAGCGAAGATAATAAGTGGGACTATACTTTTAGCAATCTTCCTAAACAATCAGCAGGAAAAGTTATTAACTATACAATAGCTGAAGTCAAGGTTCCTGAGGGATATGTTTCTAAAACAATCCAAGAAAATGAAACACATTTTGTTTTAGTGAATACCTATCAACCGCCTGTCCCACCAACAATTCCAACAACTCCAAATAAAACAACTAATCCACCAAAACCATCAACTCCAAAGTCACCAGATAAAGCAAGTCATCGTGTTTTACCAAAAACTGGTGAAGAAGCTACTATAGCATTGCTTGTTTTAGGTCTAGGAATTGGTCTTGTAGGACTAGCTTTAGTAAAACGTAGAAAATAGTTAGATAAAAAAGCAGGAATTGATATCTATACCTAAGAGAGGACTTTCGAGTTCTCTCTTTTTATGTCTTAGTCTATACGTTTTAACTGGCTACTTACTATATTCATATTTTTTACAAAAAATAAACCGTTTTCACTTGACAAAAATTGGTCTATACCATATAATAAAATAAAGAAAACGGAGGTTATAAAAATGAAAGTTATTAAAGTGGAAAATCCAATTGAAGGTGGAAAAGTTGCTTTTGACATCCTGAAAGAAAAGTTGGAAAATGGTGCGCAAACCTTGGGACTTGCAACAGGAAGTAGCCCTCTTGAGTTCTACCAAGAAATCGTTAAAAGCGATCTTGATTTTTCAAATCATACAAGTGTGAACTTAGATGAGTATGTCGGTCTTGATGGGGACAATCCTCAATCATACCGTTACTTCATGCAAGAAAATCTTTTCAATCAAAAACCATTTAAAGAAAGCTTCTTGCCACGTGGCGATAAAGACCATGCTGAAGAAGAAGTAGAACGCTACAATCAAATTTTGGCTGACCATCCAGTTGACCTACAAATCTTAGGAATTGGTCGTAATGGACACATTGGATTTAACGAGCCAGGAACTCCATTTGATAGCCAAACACATCTTGTAGAGCTTGACCAGTCTACTATCGAAGCTAACGCACGTTTCTTTGATAAGATTGAAGATGTTCCAACACAAGCCATTTCAATGGGTATTAAGAACATTTTGGATGCTAAGTCTATCCTTCTCTTTGCTTATGGTGAATCAAAAGCAGAAGCTATCGCTGGAACTGTTGAAGGTCCTGTGACAGAAAGCCTTCCAGCAAGTAGCCTGCAAAACCATCCAGATGTGACCATTATCGCAGATGCTGAGGCACTCAGCTTACTTAAAAAATAAAATTAGGAACCATTTGCTCTTTGGAGTGAATGGTTTTTGAGAAATAAAACCATATTTATAGTTTTTGTAGGGCAATAGTAATATGAATAAAGAAGAATTTCTAAAAATAAAAGAAGCATATAAGAGTGCTAGAACGGAAGAGAGAAAAAGAATAATAGACTTCATTACAAAGAAGAAAGATAAGGAAGGGAATTATCTTTTTACTAAGTCAAAAGATAAACCATATAACACAAGAAATCAATACTCAGGAGGCAGAGGAAATAAAAAGTACACATCGGGTAGTAGATTATCTAGACCATATGATTTATCAAATCATATGTGGATTGATTTGTCTTATAAAGGAAATGACATCTTAATTTCTTTACAGTCTTTTGATATTGATCCAAATAAAAATGAAAATAAAAATCTTCATGTCTTATATGATCGGATAGGTATTATGTTTGAAAAAGACGGCAAAATTTTGTTGCCAGATAATAAATCTGAAGTCAGTGATGCTTTTCTTAAAATAGAAACAACAAACTGGGAATTACCTTTATCTGGAGCAGATATGGAGGAGATGGTGAACTATATTATTAATCATTATGAAAAATAAAAAAACTTAGTTTCCTCTTGACATTTATTCATTTTACATGTAAAATAGAATAGATCTTGAACTTGAAGGGAGTGAAAAAAATGTCTAAAACAGTAGTACGTAAGAATGAATCTCTTGACGATGCACTTCGTCGTTTCAAACGTGCGGTTACTAAAGCTGGTACTCTTCAAGAAACACGCAAACGTGAATTCTATGAAAAACCTTCTGTAAAACGTAAACGTAAATCAGAAGCAGCTCGTAAACGTAAAAAATTCTAATTAATTAGAAAGGCTAGAGAGATCTAGTCTTTTTTCTTTTTAAATTAATCCTATAAATCCTGCAAAATTCTAAAACTTCCTCCTACAATTTGATATAATAGTAGAGAAGAACTCGATTTAAGGAGGAAATAATGTCGGTTTTAGTAAAAGAAGTGATTGAAAAGCTTAGATTGGACATTGTCTATGGTGAAGCAGAATTACTTGAAAAGGAAATCAATACTGCGGATATTACGCGACCTGGTCTTGAAATGACAGGCTATTTTGATTACTATACTCCAGAACGGATTCAACTTTTGGGGATGAAGGAGTGGTCTTACCTAGTCTCTATGCCTTCTCAAAATCGTTACGATGTCTTGAAAAAAATGTTTCAACCGGAGACACCTGCGGTCATCGTTGCCCGTGGTTTGGTGGTTCCAGAGGAAATGTTGAAGGCTGCCAGAGAATGTAAAATTGCGATTTTAACTAGTCGTACAGCAACCAGTCGTTTGTCTGGAGAACTGTCTAGCTATCTTGATTCTCGTCTAGCGGAACGTACAAGCGTACATGGGGTCCTAATGGATATCTATGGTATGGGTGTTTTGATTCAAGGTGATAGTGGAATCGGTAAGAGTGAGACAGGTTTAGAACTAGTTAAACGTGGTCACCGCTTGGTAGCAGACGATCGGGTAGATATCTATTCTAAGGATGAAATGACTCTCTGGGGTGAACCTGCTGAAATCTTGAAACATCTGATCGAAATTCGTGGAGTAGGGATCATCGATGTCATGAGTCTATACGGTGCCAGTGCAGTTAAGGATTCTTCACAAGTTCAGCTAGCTGTTTATTTGGAAAATTATGATACACATAAGACCTTTGATCGCTTAGGAAATAATGCTGAAGAACTAGAAGTTTCTGGAGTTACCATTCCACGTATCCGCATCCCAGTTAAAACAGGGCGCAATATTTCTGTTGTTATCGAGGCGGCAGCTATGAATTATCGTGCAAAAGACATGGGCTTTGATGCGACGCGTCTGTTTGAAGAACGTTTAACAAATCTGATTTCAAAGAACGAGGTGAAAGATGATTGATCCTGTTGCTTTTCAGATAGGTCCCTTTGCTGTTCGCTGGTATGCGCTATGTATTGTTTCAGGTCTGATCTTAGCAGTTTTTCTAGCTATGCGTGAGGCTCCTCATAAAAAGATTTTATCTGATGATATTTTAGACTTTATCTTGATTGCCTTCCCTTTATCAATACTTGGAGCGAGACTCTACTATGTCATTTTTAAATTGGATTATTACAGTCAGAATCTAGGAGAAATATTTGCTATCTGGAATGGCGGTCTAGCGATCTACGGTGGCTTGATTACTGGGGCGATTGTTCTATACATCTTTGCAGACCGCAAGTTAATCAATACTTGGGATTTCTTAGATATTGCTGCACCGAGTGTTCTGATTGCTCAGAGCCTTGGACGCTGGGGAAATTTCTTTAACCAGGAAGCTTATGGTGCAGCTGTTGAGAGTCTGGACTATCTTCCATCCTTTATTAAGAATCAGATGTACATTGATGGTTCTTATCGACAGCCAACCTTTCTATATGAGTCCATTTGGAATGTCATCGGATTTGCTTTGATTCTTATTTTTAGAAGACGCTTAAAAGGTATTCGCCGTGGGCATATTACAGCTTTTTATCTTATTTGGTATGGCTTCGGACGTTTGATTATTGAAGGTATGCGTACTGATAGCCTCATGTTCCTTGGCCTACGTGTTTCCCAGTTGTTATCAGCTGTCTTAATCGGACTTGGAATCTTTATTGTTTTCTATCAAAATCGGAAAAAAGCACCATTTTATATTATAAAAAAGGAGAATTAATATGTTAGAAGCTGCTTATATTTTTGTAGCCATTGCCTTGGTTGTATTTTTAGTCTATTTGATTATTACTTTACAAAAAGTTGGTCGAGTTATTGATGAATCAGAAAAAACTGTAAAAACCTTAACATCTGATCTCGATGTGACTCTCCATTATACCAATGAGCTATTAACTAAGGTCAATGTTCTGGTTGATGATATCAACGTTAAAGTGGCAACGATTGATCCCCTCTTTACAGCAGTAGCTGATTTGTCTGTTTCTGTATCAGACCTTAATGATCAAGCGCGTGTTTTGAGCAAAAAGGCATCATCTGCTGGATCAAAAACCTTGAAGACAGGCGCAGGCTTATCAGCTATACGTGTTGCAAGTAAATTTTTCAAAAAATAAAAAAGGAGTAAGCTAATGGGTAAACTATCATCTATCTTTCTTGGAACTGTTTCAGGTGTTGCTGCAGCCTTGTTTCTAACTAGTGATAAAGGGAAGCAAGTGAGAAGTCAAGCACAAGGATTTTTAGAAGATTTAAGAGAAGATCCTGAGTATGCCAAGGAACAAGTCTGTGAAAAACTGACTGATGTAAAAGAACAAACCAAAGAATTTGTTCTTAAAACCAAAGAACAAGTGGAATCAGGCGAAATCACCCTTGATACTGTCCTTGAAAAAGCAAAATGTTGCGCACAGCAGGCAACAGAAGCTTCTAAAGAAACCTTGAACAGTCTCAAAGAACAACTGGAAGAAAAAGTGGTTGTGGAAAAACAAGAAGAAGGTCAAGAAATCGTCATCGATATTCAAGAAGATTAAAATAGAGTCACCATTTCATGATTCCCTAGGAGTCAGACATGGTGATTTTTTTATTGAATGAAGTCTTTATGGTATAATGAGTACTATGCAGAAGAAACCGACATCAGCCTATGTGCATATTCCGTTTTGCACACAGATTTGTTATTATTGTGACTTTTCAAAAGTCTTTATTAAAAACCAGCCAGTGGATAGCTACCTAGAACATCTCTTAGAAGAGTATCGCTCCTATGATATTCAGCAGTTGAGGACGCTATATATAGGAGGGGGAACTCCAACAGCCTTATCTGCCCAGCAACTGGAGTTTTTGTTAGATGGGTTGACGAAAAATCTGGACTTATCAGCCTTAGAGGAGTTAACCATTGAAGCCAACCCTGGGGATTTAGATTCCGATAAGATAGCAGTCCTAAAAAATTCAGCAGTTAATCGTGTTTCCTTAGGTGTGCAAACTTTTGATGATAAAATGCTGAAAAAGATTGGGCGCAGTCACTTGGAAAAGGATATCTATGAGAATATAGACCGTCTTAAACTTGCTGGTTTTGATAATATTTCCATTGACTTGATTTACGCTCTTCCCGGGCAAACTATGGAGCAGGTCAAGGACAATGTTGCCAAGGCTATTGCCCTTGATATTCCTCATATGAGTCTCTATAGCTTAATTTTGGAAAATCATACGGTCTTTATGAATCGTATGAGACGAGGGAAATTACCACTTCCAAAGGAAGAATTAGAAGCTGAGATGTTTGAGTATATCATTTCAGAGCTAGAAAAATCTGGCTTCGAGCATTATGAGATTTCTAATTTTTCTAAACCAGGATTTGAGAGTCGCCATAATCTTATGTACTGGGACAATGCCGAGTATTATGGTATTGGTGCTGGTGCGTCTGGCTATGTAGACGGTGTTCGCTATAAAAACCATGGGCCAATCCGCCATTATTTAAAGGCGGTAGAAGAGGGAAATGCTCGTATTACTGAAGAACACCTGAGTCAAAGGGAAAAAATGGAAGAAGAGATGTTTCTCGGCCTTCGCAAGAAGTCAGGAGTTTCTATGGCACGCTTTGAAGAAAAATTTGGACGGTCTTTCCAGGAACTTTATGGAGATGTTGTTAGAGAATTGATTCAACAAGGTCTTATGCAGGTTGAGGGTGATTGTGTTCGTATGACAAAGAAAGGTCTCTTTTTAGGAGATACAGTAGCTGAAAGATTTATTTTGGAGTGATACTATGGGTTTAACTTATAAAATGAAGATGAAAATTCCTTTTGACATGTCAGATATGAATGGGCATATCAAACTACCGAGCCTCATCTTACTTTCTCTGCAGGTTTCTGGTAGCCAGTCAGCTCAACTGGGCGTAAGCGATAAGGAAATACTTGAAAAATATAATCTAGTTTGGATTATTACAGAGTACGATATTGACGTGATTAGGCTTCCACGTTTTTCCGAGGAAATGACCATCGAGACAGAGGCTTTAAGTTACAATCGTCTCTTTTGTTACCGCCGTTTCACCATCTACGATGAGTCAGGTCAAGCCATTATCCAAATGCTGGCTAGCTTTGCCCTGATGGACCGGGACAGTCGCAAGGTCCATAGTGTGGATCCTGAGATGGTTGCCCCTTACCAATCGGAATTTTCAAAGAAAATCATTCGAGGTCCCAAGTATACAGATTTGGACAATCCTACTAATAAGGACTATCATGTTCGTTTTTATGATTTGGATATGAATGGTCATGTCAATAATAGTAAGTATCTAGATTGGATTTTTGAAGTGATGGGAGCAGACTTTCTCATGAATCATATCCCACAGAAAATCAATCTCAAATACGTGAAGGAAGTTCGTCCTGGAGGTATGATTAGCTCTAGCTATGAATTGGACGGATTGCAGAGTTGCCATCAAGTTACCAGCCAAGGAGTCGTCAATGCCCAGGCTTTGATTCAATGGACTACAAAGGAGTGAAAATGACTTATAAAGGATATTTAATAGATTTAGACGGAACAATTTATAAGGGGAAAGATCGGATCCCTGAAGGAGAAGCTTTTGTCCATGAGTTGCAAAAGCGAAATATTCCCTACCTCTTTGTCACAAACAATACGACACGAACACCTGATAGTGTCCAAGAGATGTTGGCTAATCACTTCAACATTGATACACCAGTGTCAACTATCTATACTGCAACTTTAGCGACCATAGACTATATGAATGACCTTGGACTAGAAAAAACTGTCTATGTCATTGGTGAGGCAGGTCTAAAGGAAGCCATTCAAGCAGCAGGCTATGTTGAGGACAAGGACAATCCTGCATATGTGGTTGTTGGTTTAGACTGGCAAGTAGACTATGAAAAATTTGCTACGGCAACCCTAGCTATCAATAAAGGTGCTCACTTTATCGGTACCAACCCTGATTTGAACATTCCGACGGAACGAGGTCTTTTGCCTGGTGCTGGTTCTCTGATTACTCTTCTTGAAGCAGCGACTCGCGTAAAACCAGTTTATATTGGAAAACCAAACGCGATTATTATGGATAAGGCTGTTGAACACCTAGGACTTGAACGTCAAGAAATTGTCATGGTGGGCGATAATTATCTTACTGATATTCGAGCTGGTATTGACAATGGCATTCCTAGCCTTTTGGTGACGACAGGATTTACAAAACCTGAAGAAGTAGCAGACTTGCCAATTGCACCAACTCATGTCCTTTCAAGTCTAGCGGAGTGGGATTTCGATGAAAACTAAGTTTACTTTTGTAGGAAGTATTCTCTTTCTTCTCTCGCTTGCAATTTTATCGACAATATACCTAGCATGGCTGATTTATCCTCAGGAAATTTCTTGGTTAAATCTGACAAGTCGTGTTCATTTCCACCCTCAGATCATCCAACATAACTTTAATGTTTTGATGGATTATTTGACCAATCCATTGAGTCAGGTATTAGCAATGCCAGATTTTCCTTCGTCTGCCTCTGGTATTCACCACTTTGTGGTTGTAAAGGGACTCTTTCACCTAGCGCAAGGAGTAGCAATAGTAACTTTACCGATTTTCTACCTTTTTTGGAAGCAAGTTATTCAGAAAGGTTTTCTGCCACTTTATCGTAGAGCACTCTTAATCATGCTTTCTCTACCTTTGGTTCTTGGTTTATTTGGTGTCTTAGTTGGCTTTGAGCAGTTTTTTACCTTGTTCCACCAGATACTTTTCGTGGGCGATGATACGTGGCTTTTTGATCCCGCGTTTGATCCAGTTATTTTAATCCTACCAGAGGAATTTTTCCTCCATTGTTTTCTCTTGTTTTTCTGTATCTATGAGCTTCTTTTTGGTTTCTTTTGTTTCAAAAGTAGAAGGGTTTACCAGTCAGAAAAGGAATAAAATTAGCTAGATTTTAATGAATGTTCGAAAAACTTTTATCGTTTGGGAAATCTTTTTTGCCATACTGGAGCAAATGATTTACCTTTAATCAGAAATAGCCTGTTTTTATCGAAAAAAGTAGGTTTTTTTAAGGAAATAACTAGTCAAGCGCTTTATTTTTTTGTATAATAGAGTTAGAAAAGTATGCAAAGAAGAGAATAGCATGATTACACTATTTTTATCACCGAGTTGTACATCATGTCGTAAGGCAAAGGCCTGGCTTGATAATCATAAAGTGCCTTTCCAAGAGCACAACATTATGACCAGTCCTTTATCAAGAAAAGAGTTGCAACAAATTCTTTCCTTGACCGAAAACGGTACCGATGACATCATTTCAACTCGTTCAAAAATTTTCCAAAAGTTAAATATTGATGTGGAAAGTATCTCGGTGACAGAGTTGCTTAATTTAATTGAGCAATATCCTAGTCTTTTGCGTCGTCCAATCATCATTGATGATAAACGTATGCAGATTGGCTTTAATGAAGATGAGATTCGTGCATTTCTTCCTCGTAGTTATCGTAAGCAAGAATTGAAAGAAGCTACATTAAGAGCTGGTATTAATTAGATGAATAAACAGTATAGTTACCCACTAGATTTGTCGTGGAGCACTGAAGAACTTGCTTCAGTGCTTTCTTTTTTTAATGATGTTGAAACTGCCTATGAAACACAGGTAGATGCTAAGAAACTATTAGATTCCTACAAGGTATTCAAGTCAGTTGTGCCTAGCAAGAGCGAAGAAAAACGTTTGGGACGTGAGTTTGAATCAGTTAGTGGATACTCTTTCTACCGTGCAGTCCAGTTGGCCAAAGAAAAAGGAGAAGGGAAGATTTCACTTGGAAAATAAATTTGCGTTTGCCAAAGAGATTGTCAAGGAAGCAGCGAACTATATTCGAAAACATATGAAGGATGACCTTCATGTTGAGAGAAAATCCTCGCCGACGGACTTGGTGACACGTTTGGATAAGGAAGTTCAGAATTTTTTGATTGATAAGATTCGTTCGCAATATCCTGATGACCAATTTTGTGCAGAAGAGGGATGTCTACGTGCTTCAGTTGGACATGGATCTGTTTGGGTCATTGATCCCATTGATGGTACCAACAACTTTGTCGCACAAGGTGATGATTTTGCCATTATGGTAGCATATTTTGAAAATGGTGTGGGCCAGTTTGGGATCATTTATGATGTCATGAAAGGTCATTGTTATCATGGAGGAGGTACTTTTCAGGCCTGTCTCAATGAAGAACCCTTGCCTAGTTTTAAGGATAAGCCCTTGCGAGATTTTCTAATTGCGAGCAATGCTGGCATGTTGGAAACAAACGCCTGGGGTGTGGCAGAATTGGCTAATGCTTCACTTGGTGTACGAATATATGGAAGTGCGGCTATTAGTTTTTCTAAAATATTATCTGGTCAGCTATTGACCTATATCACCTATCTCCAACCTTGGGACTATGCTGCAGCTGGTATCATTGGAAAAAGCTTAGGTTATCAGATTGTAACCTTAAATGGAGAGACGGTGGATTTTCAGACACGACAACCAATTATGATGGTTCCAACAGACAAGTTGGCAGAAATTCAATCCTATATCTATGAAAGGAAATAAATTTACATGCAATTTCCAGAAGGATTTGTAAAAAAATATGAAGCAATATTGGGAGATGAGGCAAGAGCTTTTCTTGCCTCTTTTGATGATGAGGCAGTTTCTGCCTTTCGCATCAATCCCTTAAAAGAAAGCCAAGTTTCTTTTTCAGATGCTATTCCAAATACACCTTGGGGCTACTATGGAAAGGTTTCAGGGAAATCACCTGAGCATGTAACAGGCTTGGTCTATTCCCAAGAACCTGCTGCACAAATGGTTGCACAAGTAGCTCAACCAAAACCAGGCATGAAGGTCTTGGATTTGGCAGCGGCTCCCGGTGGGAAATCAACTCAACTGGCAGCTTATCTTGCAGGCGAAGGACTACTTGTTTCCAATGAAATTTCTAGCAAGCGAGCTAAGATTTTGGTTGAAAATATGGAGCGTTTTGGTGCGACTAATGTCGTTGTGACCAATGAATCTGCAGAACGTTTAGCCAAGGTCTTTAAAGGTTATTTTGACCTGATTGTTCTAGATGCTCCTTGCTCGGGTGAAGGAATGTTTCGTAAACAGCCCGATGCTATGGATTATTGGAGTGAGGATTATCCTAGTCAGTGCGCTAGTCTACAACGTGAGATTTTAGCGGATGCAGTTACTATGTTGGCTGATGGTGGTCGACTAGTCTATTCAACATGTACCTGGGCGCCAGAAGAAAACGAAGAAATCGTCCAATGGTTACTGGATAGCTATAATTTTGAATTGATTCCAATCCAACACATCAATGGAATGGTACCTGGAATTGATTTACCTGAAACAGCTCGGATGTACCCTCATCTCTTTAAGGGAGAAGGACAGTTTGTTGCTCATCTTCAGTTTAAGGGACAAAACAAGACTGGGAAGTTCAAGCCTTCTAAGACGAACCTCAGTCGTGAACAGTTGAGTTTGTGGCAAGATTTTGAGAAAAAGCATCTTAAAGAAAAACTGACCGGTGTCCTACAAGTTTTTGGGGAGCAACTGTATCTCTTACCAGAAGTTTTACCAGATTTGGGTAAGCTTAAGATTGCTCGAAACGGACTCCATCTTGGAACTTTTAAGAAGAAACGTTTTGAACCAAGTTTTGCTCTTGGTCTAGCCTTGAAACCAAGTCAAGTCAAACAATCAATTGAAATTCATCAAGAAGACTTCGTTAAATACGTGGCCGGTGAGACGGTCCAATTAGCTGAAATTCTTCCAAATGGTTGGTACCAAGTTTTGGTTGGTGGAAATGGTCTAGGTTTTGCAAAAGTGACCGGAAATACCTTGAAGAATTATTTCCCCAAGGGCTTGCGATTCAGGTAAAAAACTAGTCAAAGCTAGTATTCTATGTTATAGTGGAAGTATGGATGATTTTGTAAAATACATGAAAATATTCAAATCTTCCAAGCTATTCACCATTATTTTCAAGGAGACAAATAGTGAAAAAAAGAAAAAAGCTTGCCCTATCTCTTGCAACTCTTTTGCTTGCTGGGTCGCTAGCGGGATGTGCTAGTTGGATTGATCGAGGAGAATCTATGACTGCTGTTGGATCAACAGCTCTCCAACCTCTAGTTGAAGCTGCTGCAGATGAGTTTGGCTCAAGAAATATCGGAAAAACAGTCAATGTCCAAGGTGGTGGATCTGGTACTGGGCTATCGCAAGTTCAGTCTGGAGCGGTAGATGTCGGTAACTCGGATGTATTTGCCGAGGAAAAAGATGGAATCGATGCTTCTGCCTTAGTTGACCACAAGGTAGCTGTTGCGGGCATAGCTGTTATCATCAATAAAGAAGTAGATGTTGATAATCTTACGACAGAACAACTTCGCAAAATTTTTACAGGTGAAATTACCAACTGGAAAGAAGTTGGTGGTAAGGATTTAGCGATTCCTATTATCAACCGAGCGGCTAGCTCAGGTTCTCGTGCTACCTTTGACAGTGTGATTATGGATGGAAAATCAGCAGTACAAAGTCAGGAACAAGATTCAAACGGAATGGTTAAATCAATTGTTTCTCAAACACCGGGTGCTATTTCTTACCTAGCCTTCGCCTATGTCGATGACTCAGTAGCGACTATCAAACTCAATGGTTATGAGCCAATCTCAGAAAACGTTACAACTAACAATTGGCCTTTGTGGTCTTATGAACACATGTATACCCTTGGTGAGCCAAATGAATTGGTTGGAGAATTTTTAAACTTTGTCCTTTCAGATGAAGCTCAGAATGGAATCGTAAAAGGAATGGGCTATATTTCTGTTAAGGAAATGAAGGTTGAAAAAGATGCTGCAGGTACTGTGACAGCCATAGAAGGGAGCCAATAATGAATCAAGAAGAATTATCAAAAAAATTGCTCTCTCCTTCAAAAAACTCTCGTCTTGAGAAATTAGGAAAAGGACTAACCTTTGCCTGCCTATCTTTGATTGTTATCATTGTTGCAATGATTTTGATCTTTGTAGCCCAAAAAGGCTTTTCGACCTTCTTTGTCAATGGTGTGAATATCTTTGATTTTCTTTTTGGTGCAACTTGGAATCCATCAGGTAAACAATTTGGTGCCCTTCCAATGATTTTAGGTTCCTTTATTGTTACCATCCTATCAGCTCTTATTGCAACACCATTTGCCATTGGGGCTGCAGTCTTTATGACAGAAGTATCACCAAAAGGGGCAAAGATTTTGCAACCTGCTATTGAACTCCTAGTTGGGATTCCTTCAGTAGTTTATGGATTTATCGGATTGCAGGTCGTCGTACCATTTGTACGTAGTGTCTTTGGTGGAACAGGTTTTGGTATTTTATCAGGGATTTTCGTTCTCTTTGTTATGATTTTGCCGACTGTAACCTTCATGACAACAGATAGCCTACGTGCGGTTCCTCGTCACTACCGTGAAGCAAGTTTAGCCATGGGAGCGACTCGTTGGCAAACCATTTGGCGTGTGACCTTGAAGGCTGCTCGTTCAGGTATTTTTACGGCAGTAGTCTTCGGAATGGCGCGTGCCTTTGGTGAGGCTCTTGCGATTCAGATGGTGGTCGGTAACTCAGCAGTTATCCCAACTTCATTAACGACGCCAGCAGCGACTTTAACATCTGTATTGACTATGGGAATTGGTAATACAGTTATGGGAACTGTTGATAATAATGTTCTTTGGTCACTAGCCTTAGTATTGCTCTTGATGAGCTTGGCCTTCAACAGTGTGATTAAATTGATTACGAAAGAAAGAGGAAAGAAAAACTATGCACGCTAAGAAATTAGATAAACTTGCAACAGCTGTCCTCTATACCATCGCAGGAATCATTGTGACCATCCTAGCTTCCTTGATTCTTTATATCTTGGTTCGAGGGTTGCCACATGTTTCATGGTCATTCTTGACTGGGAAATCATCTTCTTATCAAGCAGGTGGTGGTATTGGAATTCAGCTTTATAATTCCTTCTTCCTTTTGGTCATCACCTTGTTCATCTCTGTGCCTTTGTCAATGGGGGCTGGAATTTACTTGGCAGAGTACGCCAAAAAAGGTCGTGTTACCAACTTTGTTCGTACCTGTATTGAAATTTTGTCTTCTCTACCATCCGTAGTTGTGGGACTCTTTGGTTACCTCATCTTTGTAGTTCAGTTTGAGTATGGATTTTCTATTATTTCAGGTGCCTTGGCTTTGACCGTCTTTAACCTACCTCAGATGACTCGTAATGTTGAAGACAGTTTGAAACACGTTCACCACACGCAACGTGAAGCTGGTTTGGCGCTTGGACTTTCTCGTTGGGAAACTGTCCTTCATGTCGTTATTCCTGAAGCTCTTCCCGGTATTGTAACTGGGATCGTGCTTGCATCAGGTCGTATCTTTGGAGAAGCTGCAGCCCTTATCTATACAGCAGGTCAATCTGCACCAGCACTTGACTGGTCTAACTGGAATGTTCTCAGCGTAAGTAGTCCAATTTCAATCTTCCGTCAAGCAGAAACCTTGGCTGTTCATATCTGGAAAGTCAATAGTGAAGGAACTATTCCTGATGGAACTTTAGTTTCAGCAGGTTCTGCAGCGGTGCTCCTCATCTTTATCTTGATCTTTAACTTCGGAGCACGTAAACTCGGAAGCTATCTACATAAGAAATTAACCGCTGCCTAAAGGAGAAGCCATGTCAAAATATAATTGGGATGAAAGGCATATCATTACTTTTCCAGAAGAAAAAGTGGCCCTCTCTACGAAGGATTTACATGTTTACTACGGTAAGAATGAATCCATCAAGGGCGTGGATATGCAATTCGAAAAAAATAAAATTACTGCCTTGATTGGACCGTCAGGTTCTGGGAAATCAACCTACCTACGCAGTCTCAACCGTATGAATGATACCATTGATATTGCTAAGGTTACAGGAGAAATTCTCTATCAGGGAATCGACGTTAACCGTCCTGAAATCAATGTTTATGAAATGCGTAAACACATCGGAATGGTTTTCCAACGTCCAAACCCATTTGCTAAATCAATCTACCGCAACATCACCTTTGCACATGAACGTGCAGGAGTTAAGGACAAGAAGGTCCTTGATGAAATTGTAGAAACCTCACTTCGTCAGGCCGCCCTCTGGGACCAGGTCAAAGATGACCTTCACAAGTCTGCCTTGACGCTTTCAGGTGGTCAACAGCAACGTCTCTGTATCGCTCGTGCTATTTCTGTAAAACCAGACATCCTCTTAATGGATGAGCCGGCATCAGCCTTGGATCCGATCGCGACAGCTCAGCTTGAAGAAACTATGCTTGAGTTGAAGAAGGATTTTACCATCATCATCGTGACCCACAGTATGCAACAAGCTGCGCGTGCGAGTGATTATACAGGATTCTTCTACCTGGGTGACTTGATTGAGTATGATAAAACTGCAAATATTTTCCAAAATGCTAAGCTACAGTCTACCAATGACTATGTAACTGGTCACTTTGGTTAGAAAGGAAACAGTATGACAGAACCGATTTTACAGGTTTCAGACCTGTCAGTCTATTACAATAAAAAGAAGGCCTTGAATAGTGTTTCCTTATCGTTCCAACCCAAGGAAATTACAGCCCTTATCGGTCCGTCTGGATCTGGGAAATCAACACTTCTAAAGGCTATTAACCGAATGGGTGACCTTAATCCTGAAGTGACGACAACTGGATCAGTGGTTTATAACGGTCACAATATCTATAGTCCTCGTACGGATACAGTTGAGTTACGTAAGGAAATCGGAATGGTTTTCCAACAACCCAATCCATTCCCAATGTCTATCTACGAAAATGTTGTTTATGGTCTCCGCATTAATGGAGAGAAAGACAAGCAAGTCTTGGACGAAGCTGTGGAGAAGGCTTTACAACGTGCCTCAATCTGGGATGAAGTCAAGGACCGCTTGCATGATTCTGCTATCGGTCTTTCAGGTGGGCAACAACAACGTGTTTGTGTGGCACGTGTATTGGCGACTAGCCCTAAAATCATCCTCTTGGATGAACCAACTTCAGCCTTGGACCCTATTTCTGCTGGTAAGATTGAGGAAACCTTGTATGGTCTAAAAGACAAATACACCATGCTCTTGGTTACTCGTTCTATGCAGCAAGCATCTCGAATCTCCGATAAGACAGGCTTTTTCCTCAATGGAGATTTGATTGAATTTAACGATACCAAGGATATGTTCCTCTATCCTCAACATAAGGAGACAGAGGACTACATTTCAGGTAAATTTGGATAAGGAGTGAGAAGATGTTACGATCTCAATTTGAAGAAGATTTAGAGAAATTGCATAATCAGTTTTATGCTATGGGACAAGAAGTTCTTTCCCAAATCAATCGTACCGTACGTGCTTTTGTAACGCATGACCGTGACATGGCTAAAGAAGTCATTGAGGAAGATGCAGAAGTAAACGAATACGAAGTGAAACTTGAAAAGAAATCATTTGAAATGATTGCCCTACAACAGCCAGTTTCACAAGACTTACGTACAGTTTTAACAGTTCTAAAAGCTGTGTCAGACTTAGAACGTATGGGGGACCATGCAGTATCTATCGCAAAAGCAACGATTCGTATGAAGGGTGAGCAACGTATCCCTGCAGTTGAAGAAGAAATTAAAAAAATGGGTCGTGAAGTAAAAAACTTTGTTGAAGCCGCTTTAGAACTTTATTTGAATGGTTCTGTGGATCAAGCCTATGAAGTTGCAACCATGGATGAAAATATCAACCATTACTTTGATAATATTCGTGATCTTGCAACTGAAGAAATTAGAAAGAACCCAGAAGCTATCGTCACAGGTCGTGATTACTTCCAAGTCATTTCATACTTGGAGCGTATCGGAGACTATGCTAAAAATATCTGTGAATGGGTTGTTTACTTTGAAACAGGTAAGATTGTTGAATTATAAAGTATTCAAATGATAAAATTATTGTGAAAGCTTACTTTTTACTAGAGTAAGCTTTCATTGTATAGATAATTTACTTTGTCAGAGGTGAATAATGAACTACATACAGAATATAAGAAAAAAAGTTGGAAAAGATAAAATTATTTTAAATTTCACATGTGGAATATTAAGTCAATCAGGAAAAATATTATTACAAAAACGAGCAGATAAAGGAACTTGGGGATTACCAGGCGGAGCTATTGAATTAGGCGAATCGGCTGTAGAAGCGTTAGTTCGAGAGTTTTACGAAGAAACTGGACTGAAAGTGACAGTGAAAAAACTTTTAAATGTTTATACAAAATATTCAGATAGTTATCCAAATGGTGATGAGGCTCAAGTTCTTACAATTTTGTATTTAGTTGCATCTGAAACTTCTATCTCTACAAATGTTTTTACGAGTGACGAAACTTTAGAATTAGGATTTTTTGAACATAGGGACATACAAAATATCACAATTGTAAACCAGCAACATCGAGATATGATAAATGATTTTTTTGAAAATAAGTTCCCAATAGATAGATAAACTAACCACTGAATTTCTATATTTTTTAATTATATTTTATGAAAATGCAAGAAAAACTTGACAAGTATTTCTGAATAAGTTATAATTATACAAAATTAACAGAGAGGTTGTTTATTTATGAATTTTAAAAAATGGATATTTGTCTTATGTAGTTTTCTTGCAAGCTTCTTATTGGTAGCTTGCCAATCGTCTAGTTCAAGCTCGCAGTCTGCAGTGGAGGCCATCAAGCAAAAAGGAAAATTAGTGGTCGCAACTAGTCCCGACTATGCTCCTTTTGAGTTTCAAGCACTTGTGGATGGTAAAAACCAAGTCGTAGGTGCGGATATTGACATGGCGCAAGCAATCGCTGATGAACTTGGAGTGAAATTGGAAGTTTCAAGCATGAGTTTTGATAATGTCTTGACCAGTCTTCAAACAGGAAAAGCAGACCTAGCAATTGCGGGAATCAGTGCAACTGAAGAAAGACAAGAAGTCTTTGATTTCTCAATTCCTTACTATGAAAATAAAATTAGCTTCCTTATCAGAAAATCAGATCTTGAAAAATACAAGGATTTGGACTCTCTAGCAAGTGCTAATATTGCAGCTCAGAAAGGAACTGTTCCTGAATCTATGGTTAAAGAGCAACTTCCAAAGGCACAGTTGACTTCTTTGACAAACATGGGAGAAGCAGTCAACGAGCTTCAATCTAGTAAAGTAGATGCCGTTCATATGGATGAGCCAGTAGCACTAAGCTATTCTGCTAAGAACTCAGATTTGGCAGTGGCTACAGTCAACTTGACTATGAAAGAAGGCGAAGCAAATGCTGTAGCTATCAAAAAAGGGAACTCAGATTTGAAGGAAGTAGTTGATAAGGTCATCCAAAAACTGAAAGATGACGGAACTTACCAAACTTATCTTGAAAAAGCTGCTAAGCTAACAGAAGTAGAGCAATAAAAAATAACAGAGTTGGATTTCAGTCCAGCTCTGTTTTTAAATAGCTTAATGTTTCTTCAATATTTTCTAAGGAAATTTTTGCAAAGTGATAAGGGCAGTTCGCTAGATAGGAAGATTGGAAGAAGTCGAGTTCTAGAGGACTGTGTTTAAGACTAGCGATGCTAGGATAGTTCCTGAGATCAAGCAAAAGCCCATCATGAAGTGGATAGCTCGGTAGGGAAATGGGATACCTTTGTAAGAGTCGTTGGATGTGCTCCTGACTTTTTTCTTGCAGTGCCAGTCGTGCTAGTCTGTTTTTCTCAAAGAGTTGACTATCGATGTAGAGTGTTAGAGCCTTTTGCATGATAAGGTTGTTATCGTAGTCGAGAATGTTTTTATAGGTCACAAAAGCTTCCTTGATAGTGTTTGGAAGAAGAAGGGCAGTGATTCGAAGGGCAGGAAAAAGACTGGTAGAAAAGGATTTGATATAGATGACCAAATCATGTTGGTCTAAATAATGAAAGGTTTGTCCCATTTTAGGATCCAAGTCCCCCAGATAGTCATCCTCGACGATATAAATCTGATATTTTGCAGCCAAGTCAAGGATGGCAAGTTTTTCCTCTTCAGAATAAGAATGCCCCAGAGGATAGTGGAAACGGGGAATGGTATAGAAAAACTTAATCTTTCCGCTTTTAAAGTGTTCCTCAAGTTCGTTTAGGTCAATGCCGTCTACTCGACGGTCAATGGTTTGATAGGGAATATTTTGAGCTAGTAGCAGCTGGTTCATCCGATGATAGGTCGGTTGTTCAACCAGTATTTCCTGAGCTTGACCTGGAAAATCAATCTGAGAGAGAATAAACAGTGCCTGTTGGGTTCCAGACGTCATGACCAACTGGTCTGCCTTACTATAAATCGCTTGATCAAACAGTAGTTTCTGAACGGACTTTCGTAATTCTTCTAAACCCTCTTGGTGTTCATAGTAGTTGTAGAGATAATTTTCTCGCCCAATCAAGCTCTCATTGACGCACAGACGAAAATCATCATAGGCCGCTGCGTGTTCATCGTTAACTGAGATAATTAAGTCTTCATGACTGGTTTGTTGCTCCAATACATAATAACCACTTTGAGGTTTTGAGTAGATATATTTCTCGTATCGGAGTTCTAAGAGTGCGCGCTGTATGGTGTCTTTGCTACAGTGAAAATCTTGACTGAGTTTTCGGATAGATGGTAGGCGACTTCCAGTGGGAAATCTACCTGATTCTATCTCATTTTTTAGATAGTGAACGACTTGTTCATACTTACTTTCTTGCTTCATTCCAGACCTCTCTTGATTTTGTTACATTGTACCTTTTTTTTAGACGTTTGACAATGTTATACTCTTCGAAAATCTCTTCAAACCGCGTCAACGTCGCCTTGCCGTACTCAAGTACAGCCTGCGGCTAGTTTCCTAGTTTGCTCTTTGATTTTCATTGAGTTTTAAACGGCAGTCTAGCGTTCAATTCTAAGAAGAAATATGATATACTTATTAAGTGAAAAATTCTGGAAAGAGTGAGATTATTAAGGTGCAAGAACCAGTAAAATTATTTCAATACAATACTTTAGGAGCGCTGATGGCGGGACTCTATGTAGGAAGTCTAACCGTTGGTGAATTGCTCCAACATGGTGATTTAGGTTTAGGGACGCTGGACTCTATCGATGGCGAATTGATTGTCTTAGATGGTAAAGCCTATCAAGCTAAGGGTTCAGGTGAGAAACCTGAAATCGTTGAAGTTTCACCAGATGCTTTGATTCCCTATGCAGCAGTTGTCCCCCATCAGGCAGAAGTTATATTCCGTCAGCGTTTTGAAATGACGGATCAGGAGTTAGAAAAGAGAATCGAGTCTTACTATGATGGTGAAAACCTCTTTCGTTCTATCAAGATTCATGGTGATTTCAAGAACATGCATGTGCGCATGATTCCAAAATCAACAAGCGAAACGAAGTTTGCTGAGGTTGCGATACATCAGCCAGAGTATAGTCGCGAAAATGTTTCAGGAACCATCGTTGGTTTTTGGACACCTGAAATTTTCCATGGAGTTAGTGTTGCTGGTTACCATCTACACTTTATCTCTGATGACCTCACCTTTGGTGGTCACGTTATGGACTTTGTCATCAAGGAAGGGATTGTAGAGGTGGGAGCTGTTGATCAGTTGGATCAACGTTTTCCTGTTCAGGATCGTCAATATCTATTTGCTAAGTTTAATGTAGACGAGATGAAAAAAGATATCGATAAGTCAGAATAAAAGGAGTTATATATGAAATTACATATTGTAGTTACAATGATTGGTTTATTCGCCTTTCTCATTGCAGTAGTTTGGTATGCAAGAAAGCAATACAAGATTAATTTTGCAGTTTTGGGCCTTGGGGCAGTTGCATTTTTTGCCTCTTCTCAAGTCTTGGAGAAAATCGTTCATCTCTTGGTTCTCCACCCACAAAAGGATGGGACAGTTCCACTCATGTCAGAAAATCCTCTTCTCTATGTGATTTATGGCATTTCTATGGCTGCCTTATTCGAAGAAACAGCCCGACTAATCTTTTTCAAATGGTTGAACAAAAAAAGAGAGATGGAAGATTCAGATGCCCTCGCCTATGGTCTTGGTCATGGTGGGCTAGAAATGATTTATATCGGAATTGCTGGTTTACTCAATCTCTTTATCCTATTTTCAGCAGTTGAATCGCAAAATCCAGCTATCATGCAACTCTTACCTGAGAGTACACTTGCAACCATTCATAATCTAGCAGCTTGGCAGATTTACCTTTTGGGATTAGAGAGAATTCTAGCCTTGCTTCTTCAAGTTGGTTTGACCTTCTGGGTTTATCAAGCAGTTCGCCAAAAGAAATGGATTTACCTAGTAGCTGCTTACGGTCTGCATGCTTTATTTGATCTGGCACCTAGCCTTTCTCAAGTTGGCTGGATCTCAAATCCTCTGGTGGTAGAGGGAATATTGGCAGTAGAAGTTTTGGCTTTCGTTTTCCTAACAAAATCAATCTTTTACAAGAAGCAGTAATATCAAGGAGGCCTAGCCTCTTTTTTGTATTGTCTCTGGTAAAAGGTGACATAATCATCGAAAAAAATCGCTAAAAATGGTATAATGGAATGAATTTCATAAAAGGATTAGAAAAATGACTGTATCAGATAAATTAAAAGAAACCTTAGAAGGAATCGATATTCGTTTCGACGAACCTTTAAAATCCTATACTTATACAAAAGTTGGAGGAAAGGCAGATTATTTAGTTTTTCCACGCAATCGCTATGAGATGGCTCGTGTGGTCAAGTTTGCCAATCAGGAAAACATTCCTTGGATGGTTCTTGGAAATGCAAGTAACATCATCGTCCGTGAAGGTGGAGTCCGTGGTTTTGTAATCATGTGTGACAAGCTCAATAATGTCTCTGTTGATGGCTATACCATTGAGGCTGAAGCTGGAGCAAACTTGATTGAGACTACTCGTATTGCCCTTCGTCATAGTTTGACTGGTTTTGAATTTGCTTGTGGTATTCCAGGAAGCGTCGGTGGAGCTGTCTTTATGAATGCTGGCGCTTATGGTGGTGAGATTGCTCATGTTCTCCAGTCTTGTCAAATCTTGACTAAGGAGGGTGAAATCGAAACCTTGTCTGCTAAAGACTTGAACTTTGGTTACCGTCATTCAGCTATTCAAGCATCAGGGGCAGTAGTCCTTTCTGCTAAGTTCGCCCTAGCTCCAGGTAATCACCAAGTCATCAAACAGGAGATGGACCGCTTGACTCATCTTCGTGAACTCAAGCAACCTTTGGAGTATCCTTCATGTGGATCAGTTTTTAAACGTCCAGTGGATCATTTTGCAGGTCAATTGATTGCAGAAGCAGGCTTGAAAGGTTATCGTATTGGTGGGGTTGAAGTCTCAGAAAAACATGCAGGCTTTATGGTCAATATTGCTGATGGAACTGCTAAGGACTATGAGGAATTGATCGAGTCTGTCATTGAGAAGGTTAAAGAACACTCAGGTGTTACTCTTGAGCGAGAAGTTCGTATCTTGGGTGAACATGAGTAAATAGTAGAAATAGCTTAGCTGCTACTAACTAGAATGTAGAGGGGGTGAAAGCCTATCGGTAGCGAAGATGCATGCAGGAGGCCTAACTCTTTGCAAGAGGTAGTGGCGGCCTGACAGAGCCCTGATCTGTTAATCTATGAAAAAGAAGGAATTTATGACAATTGAAAAAACCAATTATCGAATTCAGAAACGTTTCTAAAGTTTTTGAAGATAGCAACACTAAGGTTCTCAAAGATATTAATTTTGAGTTGGAAGAAGGGAAGTTCTATACACTTCTTGGTGCCTCAGGATCTGGGAAATCAACCATCCTCAATATCATTGCAGGTTTGCTGGATGCAACAACTGGTGATATCATGCTAGACGGTGTCCGTATCAATGACATCCCGACCAATAAACGTGATGTTCATACGGTCTTCCAGTCTTACGCCTTGTTCCCACATATGAATGTGTTTGAAAATGTTGCTTTTCCATTGCGATTGCGTAAGGTCGATAAAAAAGAAATCGAAAAACGTGTCTTAGAAGTTCTCAAGATGGTACAGCTTGAAGGCTATGAAAAACGTTCTATCCGTAGATTATCTGGAGGACAACGCCAGCGTGTGGCTATTGCGCGTGCGATTATCAATCAACCTCGTGTGGTCTTGTTGGATGAACCTTTGTCAGCCTTGGACTTGAAGTTGCGAACAGACATGCAGTACGAACTGCGTGAACTGCAACAACGCTTGGGCATTACCTTTGTCTTTGTTACTCACGATCAGGAAGAAGCCCTGGCCATGAGTGACTGGATTTTTGTCATGAATGACGGTGAGATTGTTCAGTCTGGTACACCAGTTGACATCTACGATGAGCCTATCAACCACTTTGTTGCAACCTTCATCGGTGAATCAAATATCCTGCCAGGGACCATGATTGAGGACTACTTGGTCGAGTTCAATGGCAAACGCTTTGAGGCTGTGGATGGTGGTATGAAGCCAAATGAGCCAGTCGAAGTCGTGATTCGTCCAGAGGATTTGCAGATCACCCTTCCAGAAGAAGGCAAGCTTCAAGTTAAGGTCGATACTCAGCTCTTCCGTGGAGTTCACTATGAGATTATCGCCTATGATGAACTTGGCAATGAATGGATGATTCACTCGACTCGTAAGGCCATCGTGGGTGAGGAAATCGGTCTGGACTTTGAACCAGAAGACATCCACATCATGCGTCTCAATGAAACAGAAGAAGAGTTCGATGCTCGTATCGAGGAATACGTAGAAATCGAAGAGCAAGAAGCAGGTTTGATCAACGCTATCGAGGAGGAAAGAGATGAAGAAAACAACCTCTAAACTCTTTGTAGTGCCCTACATGCTTTGGATTGCGCTCTTTGTATTGGCACCCTTGGTCTTGATCTTCGGACAATCCTTTTTCAATATCGAAGGCCAGTTCAGTTTAGAAAACTATAAATCCTATTTTGCGTCCCAAAATATGACCTATCTTAAAATGAGTCTCAACTCTGTCCTCTATGCAGGGTTCGTTACTCTGGTGACGCTCTTAATTAGCTACCCAACAGCCCTTTTTTTGACTCGTCTCAAACACCGTCAACTATGGCTCATGCTGATCATCCTGCCAACCTGGATTAACCTACTCCTCAAGGCTTATGCCTTTATCGGGATTTTTGGTCAAAATGGTTCTATCAACCAATTCCTAGAATTTATCGGAATTGGTTCTCAGCAGTTGCTATTTACAGATTTCTCATTTATCTTTGTCGCAAGCTACATCGAGCTTCCATTTATGATTTTGCCAATCTTCAACGTTTTGGATGATATGGATAATAATCTCATCAATGCCAGCTATGACCTAGGTGCGACCAAGTGGGAAACCTTCCGCCATGTCATTTTCCCTCTGTCAATGAACGGAGTGCGAAGTGGCGTTCAATCTGTCTTTATCCCAAGTTTGAGTCTCTTCATGTTGACCCGTTTGATTGGGGGGAACCGAGTGATTACTTTGGGGACTGCTATTGAGCAGAATTTCCTGACCAATGACAACTACGGTATGGGTTCAACAATCGGTGTTGTTCTTATCCTGACCATGTTTATCACTATGTGGGTGACTAAGGAAAGGAGAGAACGATGAAAAAAATTGCCAATCTCTACCTAGCCTTTGTCTTTATTGTTCTCTATTTGCCAATCTTTTACTTGATCGGCTATGCCTTTAATGCAGGCGATGATATGAATAGCTTTACAGGCTTTAGCTGGACTCACTTTGAAGCCATGTTTGGCGATGGGAGACTCATGCTGATCTTGGTTCAAACCTTTTTACTAGCCTTCCTATCAGCCTTGATAGCGACTGTTATTGGGACTTTTGGTGCCATCTACATTTACCAATCACGCAAAAAATACCAAGAAGCCTTTTTATCCCTCAATAACATTTTGATGGTCGCACCAGACGTTATGATTGGTGCTAGCTTCTTGATTCTCTTTACACAGCTCAAATTTTCGCTTGGTTTTCTGACCGTTTTGTCCAGTCATGTGGCCTTCTCAATTCCAATCGTAGTGCTTATGGTTTTGCCTCGATTGAAAGAGATGAATGGGGATATGATCCATGCAGCCTATGACCTAGGTGCCAGTCAGTTCCAAATGTTCAAGGAAATCATGCTCCCTTATTTAACGCCGTCTATCATCGCAGGCTACTTTATGGCTTTCACCTATTCACTAGATGACTTTGCCGTGACCTTCTTTGTAACGGGAAATGGATTCTCAACCCTCTCAGTTGAGATCTACTCTCGAGCTCGTAAAGGAATTTCGCTTGAAATCAATGCTCTTTCAGCCTTGGTCTTTCTCTTTAGTATTATCCTGGTTGTAGGGTATTACTTCATTTCACGTGATAAGGAGGAGCAGGCATGAAACGACTCTATTCATTTTTAGCAGGAATTTTAGCGATTATCCTAGTCTTGTGGGGAATTTCCTACCATTTGGACAGTAAAATCAATAGTCGTGATAGTCAAAAATTGGTCATCTATAACTGGGGAGATTATATCGATCCAGACTTGATTGAACAATTTACAGAGGAAACAGGGATTCAAGTCCAATACGAAACTTTTGACTCTAACGAAGCCATGTACACGAAAATCAAGCAGGGTGGGACAACCTACGATATTGCCATCCCAAGTGAGTATATGATTAACAAGATGAAGGACGAAGATCTTTTAGTTCCACTGGATTATAGTAAAATTGAGGGAATTGAGAATATCGGCTCTGAATTTCTCAACCAGTCCTTTGACCCAAACAATGAGTACTCTATTCCATACTTCTGGGGAACTTTGGGAATTGTCTACAATGAAACCATGGTGGAAGAAGCACCTGAACATTGGGATGACCTCTGGAAGCCAGAGTATAAGAACTCCATCATGCTCTTTGATGGAGCGCGTGAGGTACTTGGACTAGGTCTTAACTCTCTAGGTTACAGTCTTAACTCCAAAGATCCTCAACAATTAGAAGAGACAGTAGATAAACTCTACAAGCTAACGCCTAACATCAAGGCCATCGTTGCGGATGAGATGAAGGGTTATATGATTCAGAACAATGCTGCCATCGGTGTGACCTTCTCAGGAGAAGCCAGCCAGATGCTGGAGAAAAATGAAAATCTCCGCTATGTCGTACCGACAGAGGCAAGTAATCTCTGGTTTGACAATATGGTCATTCCTAAGACTGTCAAGAACCAGGATGCTGCCTATGCCTTCATTAACTTTATGTTGAAACCTGACAATGCTCTTAAGAATGCAGAGTATGTCGGTTACTCAACACCAAATAATGCTGCTAAGGAAATGCTCCCTGAAGAGACAAAAGAGGACAAGTCCTTTTATCCAGATGCAGATACTATGAAACATCTAGAAGTTTATGAGAAATTTGACCATAAATGGACAGGAAAATATAGTGACCTCTTCCTTCAATTCAAGATGTATCGGAAGTAGGAATAAACAAAAAGAACGAATCAGTCAAACTGGTTCGTTTTTTTATAAAATCTTGTATAAATTGTTGACAAATTTAATTTTAGTGATAGAATAATATCCTTTATACATTTAGGAGGTGTATATGAGATGAGTGACCTATTTGTTCAAAAGTCTGACCATTTTTTAAGTCTCTGTAATCAGATGATTATCATAAAGAATGGTCAACGCGAGATTGTTAAAGAAATCTCAATCCACTTAGTTGAGAATATCATAGTATTTGGGAACGCTCAGTTAACCACCCAATTACTAAAGTTCTTAGCAAAGAAGCAAATCAATGTTTATTATTTTTCTAGTGAAGGTAAATTTTTGGCTTGTTTGGATTCCTATCGACAAGAAGATTTTGAGAAGCAAGTTATTCAGACGAAAGCTTGTTTTGATAAGGATTTTTGTCTCTCTATATCAAAAAAAATAGCTTCCGCCAAAGTAAATCACCAGTTATCCTTACTTAAAAATTATAATCAAGATGGAATTTTAACGCACGAATATTTTTCACGCTTTGAGGAAAGTATAGAAAAGATATCTGAAGCTAGGTCAATTCCAGAAGTGATGGGGTATGAAGGCAGAATTGCAAAGTCTTATTTTTACTATTTGGGCTTGCTAGTACCGGATGAGTTTCGTTTTTATGGGCGAAGTCGTAGGCCTGCTGAGGATTGCTTCAATAGTCTGCTTAACTTTGGCTATTCTTTACTTTACTCCTGCTTTTTGGGTTTGATTCGTAAAAATGGATTGAGCTATGGTTTTGGTGTCATGCATCAAAGTCACCAACATCATGCAAGTTTAGCCAGTGACCTCATGGAGGAGTGGCGTCCAATCATCGTTGATAATACTATTTTAGATTTAATCTTTAGCGGTGAATTAAGTGTTTCACATTTTGAAAAAAGCCAAGGGGGAGCCTATTATTTGGATCAGGAGGGGAGAAGGATTTTTATCCAGGCCATGAGAGAGCGCATGTTGGAAATCCATCAGTATGTCGAAGTCGACAAAAAACGCTATACTTTTTTCTATATGGCAGATCTGCAAATTAAGGGATTGATTCGAGCTTTTGAGAGTCTAAAACCCGAACTTTATGTTATTGGCTATACAGGAGAATAATCATGGGATTTTATTTTAATCTTTCAGCAGAAGAGAAGGAGTTTGCTAAGAAAAAGTCTTTCTTTTGTATTATTATATATGATATTGTTAGTAATAAGAGGCGTCTGAAACTCGCAAAGTTACTAGAGGGATTTGGTATCCGAGTCCAACGCTCCTGCTTTGAGGTTGATCTAGAAAAATCCAACTACCGTAGCTTGCTGAGTGAGTTGCAAGCATTCTATGATGCTGACCAGTTAGACAATATCATTGTTTACGTTGGAAATCGAGAAGAAACCTTGCGCTTAAATACAGATGAAGTCGAGATAGAAAAGGAGGATTGTTTGTTCTTTTGACATGAAAACTCTTACAAAATATGGTATACTAATAGTAGTTTCCAATAGGTTATATCTAGTGCTTGTTATAGGTTTACATACAAGATATGGGGTATAGATACCTATCTACCTTGAGAGGGGACGGAAACACAAATAAAGGAACCTCTTTTTTTGGAATACATATATAATAGTATAGATACCTATCTACCTCGCGAGGGGCCGGAAACGGGCAACGCATTGGCGCTAGTGTACCTTCAGGTAAATGTATAGATACCTATCTACCTCGAGAGGGGCCGGAAACTACCGACAGATGTAGCTAGAAGACTTGCCCAGTTCAGTATAGATACCTATCTACCTCGAGAGGGGACGGAAACTCGAAGTTCTCGAATTAAAGATTCTGGCATTTTTGTATAGCTACCTATCTACCTCGCGAGGGGACGGAAACCATTTTCTTTACTTCCTCTTTCGAGGCCTTTCTATTGTATAGATACCTATCTACCTCGCGAGGGGACGGAAACCATTTTCTTTACTTCCTCTTTCGAGGCCTTTCTATTGTATAGATACCTATCTACCTCGCGAGGGGACGGAAACAATGCTTGCTTAGCAAATAGCTGACTCAAGTAGGCTTGTATAGCTACCTATCTACCTCGAGAGGGGACGGAAACCGAGTAGGCGCGCTCCAACGCAACCTCTAAAGCGAGAGTATAGCCACCTATCTACCTCGCTAGGGGCCGGAAACTCGACAAGCTCCTTGTAAGTTGTCCCATAAGCAAGTATATCCACCTATCTACCTCGAGAGGGGCCGGAAACTTTTAACCCTCACTTTCAGTAAATATTTTCCAGTCCAGGTATATCTACCTATCTACCTCGCGAGGGGCCGGAAACACATCATCGTTCTTAAAGCGTAATATACCCTTATCATCCAGAGTATAGCTCCCTATCAACCTCGAGAGGGGACAGTTTCATAAGGGCAAAGGATTTCAAAAGTAAAAGAAAAAAGCGCTCATGAGAAAGCAAAAGCGCAATTGTATCAATAAAGGAGGCATATGAAACGCATCGAACTATCATTTAAGCGGATTGACCAATCACCGAGCGACCTATCGACAAAATTTCAAGGTTTTCTCATGGAAAACCTGGAACCAGACTATGTGACTTGGCTACATGAGCAGGAGACTAACCCCTATTCACTAAAAATCATCCATCAAAAGGACAAGACCCTATGGTCCCTTCATCTCCTGACGGATGAGGCTGTCAAGCAGATTTTGCCAGTTCTATTGGAGCTTAAGAAAGTGGAACTTCATGATTTACCAACTCTCATGGTGGAGTCTTTGACCATGCAAGATCTCAGTTCGGAGCAACTCTTTGAGTTCTTTAATGAAAACCAAGATCGGTCACTCTATACTATCCATTTTCAAACTCCAACAGGATTTCGCTCCCAGGGAGAGTACGTGCTCTTTCCGACCATGCGTCTCATCTTTCAGAGTTTGATGATGAAGTATGCACGTCTGGTCGAGAATCGTCAGGAAATCGAAGAGGAAACCTTGGACTACTTGATCAAGCATAGTAGGATTACCAGCTATCGATTGGAATCCAGCTATTTTAAAGTTCATGGCAAAAAAATTCCTGGTTTCAGGGGGAGACTGACCTTTAAGATTACAGGTCCAAATACCTTGAAAGCATACGCTAATATGCTTCTGAAATTTGGAGAGTACTCAGGTCTCGGTATGAAAACTAGCTTAGGGATGGGAGGTTTAGAACTTGAAGAAAGAAAAGAATGATTTAGTTTATGGATCGCTTTTGCACGCTATCGGCAAGGTGATTCAAGGTTCCAGGTATGATGAGAAAGACCTGGGTACCATTGGGTCCGAATGGTTTAGACGCTTTTCGGACAATGAAAAAATAGCCCAGCAGATAGCCAAGGCGACTTCTAGTGATTTGCCGAAGGACTTAGCTCCTGATAGTTTGGTCTATATCACGTCAGCTGCTGCAAAGATTGCTTCAGGTCTAAAAGGAGTAGCAGACACTCATGGAGGTAAAGAAGATTTCCTAAGCAAACAATCGGATATCTTTAATGTTTTTTCAGATAGCCCTAGTCAGCGTTATCTTGATGCGCGTCCATTAGAGCTTGACGGAGAACCAAACTATGCCAAGGAATCGAGTGAGCCATCTGACAGGTCAGATTATGACTTGGTAGTAGAGACCTTAGAAAAAGAGTTTGAGCGATTGGACTTTAGCCAGTCTGAGATAGATGCCCTTTTGAATCTCCTTGAGTCTACTCTTTCCTATGTGCCTGTTTCGACAATAACCAAGGAATTATCGGATATTTCTCTAGCAACCTACAGTCGTCTAACAGCTGGCTTTGCCCTAGCTATAGAGGACTATTTAGCAGACAAGAATTGCCGTGACTATGAGAAGGTACTGGGACAAGATTTAGAAGCTTTTTATAGCGAAAAGGCCTTTTTATTAGCAAGTTTTGACTTGTCAGGGATTCAGGACTTTATCTACAATATCGCAACAGCTGGTGCAGCCAAGCAACTAAAAGCACGTTCCTTGTATCTAGATTTTATGGGGGAACATATCGCTGACAGCTTACTGGAGAAGTTAGAGCTTACAAGGGCTAATCTTCTCTACGTCGGTGGAGGGCACGCCTACTTTATTCTTCCAAACACCGAAAAAACTAGAGAAACCTTGGCTAGCTTTGAAGCAGAATTCAATCAGTTTTTGGTCAAGCATTTCCAGACAGGTTTGTACGTAGCATTTGGCTGGAATCCATTTTCAGCCAATGATATGACAACGACACTGGCCGACTATCGAAAAGTCTATCAAACAACTAGTCGGATGATTTCCCAAAAGAAAATTTCTCGTTATGATGCCAAAACTCTCCTTGAACTCAACCAAGGAGGAAAAAGCTCCCAGAAAGAATGTGCAATTTGCCACTCTGTCGAAAAGCTTACCAAGTATAAAGATCAAGAAGTCTGCCATATCTGTGCAGGAATGTATCGCTTTGCTAAGGAAATACAAGAAGACTACTATATTGTCACAAAAGAAAAAGGCCTGCCGATAGGTCCGGGAGCCTATATTAGTGGTATTTCCAAAGCTGACCTCGCTAATGAAGAGTGGGACCGTGTTTATGTCAAGAATAGCTATAGCACAGATATCCTAAAAGCAACCCATGTCTTTGTCGGAGATTACAAGTATGATGAGATTTACGAGTATGCTAAACTATCTCAGGATAGTGAAACTGGACAAGGCATCAAGCGTCTGGCAGTCGTTCGACTAGATGTGGATGACCTAGGAGCAGCCTTTATGGCTGGGTTCTCTTATCAAGATAGTGGCAAGTATAATACTCTGGCACGTTCAGCGACCTTCTCTAGAAGTATGAGTCTCTTCTTTAAGGTCTATATCAACCAGTTTGCCAGAGAGAAAAAACTATCGATCATTTATGCCGGTGGAGATGATGTATTTGCGATCGGTTCCTGGCAGGATATTATTGAGTTTACTATTTGTCTCCGACAGAACTTTATCAAGTGGACAAATGGTAAATTAACCCTATCAGCAGGGATTGGCCTCTTTCCAGATAAAACCCCAGTTAGCCTCATGGCTGAAGAAACTGGTAATCTAGAAGCAGCAGCCAAAGATAACGACAAGGATAGTATCTCACTTTTTGAAAAAAATTATACCTTGAAGTTCGACCAATTTATTGACAATGTCTATAATGGGAAACTGAAGAGCATTCGTTACTACTTTAATATTCAAGATGAGCGAGGAAAGAGTTTTGTATATAGACTTATTGAGCTCCTTCGCAACTACGATCGTATGAATATTGCTCGATTAGCCTATTATTTGACACGTTTAGAAGATCAAACTTCTAAGGATAAAAAAGAAGAGTTTAAAGAGTTTAAAGATTTATTCTTTTCTTGGTATACAGGTAGCGATAATGAACGTAAGGAAGCAGAGATAGCTTTACTTCTATATATTTATGAGATTAGAAAGGATTCATAGATGGCAATTTTAACAGATGATAATTACGTAGATAAGGCAGAGAATGTTATTAAATCACTGAATCGAAACACTAGAGATTCTAGGAACCCTGAAGCATTCCTTTTAACAACTAGCAAAATTAGAAACCTACTAAGCTTGACGAGTACTCTCTTTGATGAAAGTAAGGTTAGAGAGTATAAGAATTTAGCTGACAAAATTGCTTATTTGAGAGTGCAGTTTGTTTATCAATCGGGCCGAGAAACTGCGGTTAAAGACTTGGTTAAAAAGGCTGAAATTCTAGACATTTTAAAAGAAATAAACAATAAGGAAAGTCTCCAACGTTTTTGTCGCTATATGGAAGCACTAGTAGCTTATTTCAAATTTTACGGAGGAAAAGATTAATGGCATTTGCAAAAATTCAAGTAACAGCACAAATTCGTCTAGAAACAGGACTTCATATTGGAACCAGCAATGCTTTTGCGGCAATTGGGGCTACTGATTCTCCTGTAATCAAGGATCCTATTACTAACTTACCCATTATTCCTGGTTCAAGTATCAAAGGGAAGATGCGTAGTCTTCTTTCAAAAGTTCATAATGAACGACTAGCTAAGAAACCAGGAGAAGATGGCGAACTTCTAAGTCGACTCTTTGGGAACAGTTCAGATAATCGCTATAAAATGGGGCGACTCATTTTTAGAGATGCTTTCTTAATCAATAAGGACGAGTTAGATTCATTAGGGGTCAAGAGTTATACTGAAGTTAAGTTTGAAAATACTATTGACCGTATCACTGCTGAAGCGAATCCGAGACAAATTGAACGTGCCATCCGTAAGAGTGCTTTTGCATTTGAATTAATCTATGAAATCACAGATGACAGTGAAGAACAAGTGGAAGAAGATTTTAAAGTAATTCTTGACGGATTAAAACTGTTGGAACTTGATTATTTAGGTGGTTCAGGCTCTCGTGGATATGGTAAGGTTGCTTTTGAGAATCTTAAAGCAAATACAGTTTTCGGAAACTATGATGTTAGTAGATTGAATGAACTTTTAACTACGGAGGTCTAGTATGACCTATAAGATGTATATTATGAACTTTCAGTCTGCTCACTTTGGAGCAGGTACGCTCGATAGTTCTAAAATGACTTTTGCAGCTGATCGATTATTTTCTGCCTTAGCTATTGAGGCAAAAAAAATGGGTAAAATGGAAGAATTTTTATCATTAGCAGGTCAAGATGAATTTGTTTTGACTGATGCCTTTCCTTATCAGTCAAGTCCATATTTACCGAAGCCGATAGGATTTCCAAAGTTTGAACAGCCGGACTTAAAAACGGATGTCAAAGAAGTAAGACGTCAAGCTAAAATGGCAAAGAAACTTCAGTTTATTCCTTTAGATAAATTTGATTCTTTTGTAAATGGTACTCTTTTTGAAGATGCAGAACATGCAGTAACAAATATTATCACTAAAAACCAACCTCATGTAGATGGGAATCTTTTCCAAGTGTCTACCGTTCGATTTAGAGATGCCTCTTCTCTTTACGTGATTGCTACCGAATCAGAGCTCTTAAATGAACTCATGACAAGCTTGCAATATGCAGGAATTGGGGGCAAACGTTCCAGTGGCTACGGGCGATTTGATTTGACGATTACAGATTTACCTGCTACTTTTAAAAACCGTCTCACCAAGGACCATCAAGGAACAGTCATGTCCTTGACAACTTCGTTACCAATCGAAAAGGAACTTGAACATGCTATGGAAACTGGTTCCTACTTATTAAGTAAATCAAGTGGTTTTGCCTTTAGTACAGAAACTAAAGAAAATTACCGAAAACAAGATTTGTACAAGTTCGCTTCTGGCTCTACTTTCTCTGAAACCTTTACAGGACAGATTGTAGATGTAAGACCTCTTGATTTCCCGCATGAAGCATTAAACTATGCTAAGCCACTATTTTTCAAGATGGAGGGAAAAGGATGAAAACAGACTATAGAACCTTTCAATTTAGCCTCCTAGCCATGGCGCCTATTCATATAGGGAATGGTGAGAAATACACTTCTCGAGAATTTATCTATGAAAAGGGGCAGTATTATTTTCCTGATATGGGGAAATTTTATAACCGCATGGTGGAAAAAGGGCATGGCCAGAAGTTTGAACAGTTTCTACAAGAGACAAAGCCAAGTGCTAGAAATAATCGCTTGATTTCCTTCTTGGATGATAACCGGATATCTAATCGTGATTTCGGTGGTTACCGGATTGTTGAGACTGGTTTGGAAATTGAAAAAAATAATCGTGATTCCAAATTAGGTACGATAAATGAAGTAGCAAAATTTATTAGAGACCCTTTTGGTAATCCCTATATTCCAGGTAGTTCCTTAAAGGGAGCTATTCGAACCATCTTAATGAACACCAATCCTGATTGGAACAATAAGAATGCAGTTGATTTTCATGGGAGAGGTCCTAAAGAAAACAAAAAGATGATTCCATGGGGTGCCAAAAAGGGTCAAGAATTTAATGACTTGTTTAATGCTATTCGTGTTAGTGATAGTAAGCCATTTAACAATGAGCAGATTATTCTAGTTCAAAAATGGGATTATTCAGCCAAGTCTTTAACTGCCAAGCCTCTTCCTTTATACAGAGAAGCAATCGTACCCTTAACTAGAATCAATTTCACCATTACTACAACCACTAAGGAAGCTGGAATCCTAATTGAGGAATTAGGACAGAGAGCACAAGCTTTTTACAAAGAATATAAAGAATTTTTCTTATCAGATTTTCCTGAAAAAAAGATTCAGTCAAATCTTCAATATCCTATCTATTTAGGAGCTGGAAGTGGAGCCTGGACAAAGACCTTGTTTCAACAAGCGGATGGAATCTTGCAAAAACGGTATAGTCGAATGAAGACAAAGATGGTTGGTAAGGGAGTGTTGAAATTAACAAAAGCACCAATGAAAAGCGTTAAAACAACACAAGCAACTCGAAAACTGATAATGAATGATGAGTCTTTCTATGAAATGGGCAAAGCTAATTTCATAATTAAGGAGATTAGTTGATGAAGGTTTTAATTTCAGCAGTGGGTGATACAGATCCAATCCGTAATTTTCACGATGGAGCTTTAGTTCATATTGCGAGAAAATACCGTCCAGAAAAGATTATTATTGTTTTTTCAGAGAGAACAATTAGTAAGAAAGATGATATTGAGAAAGTAATTCACTCTATCGATTCTGAATACCTCCCAGAAATTATATGTCATGAACCAATTATCTTGAATGAAGATGTATTTGTTTTTGATACCATGTATGATCAATTTGATGCTATTATACAAGAGTATTATGCAAAAGACGATGATTTTATTCTCAATCTTTCAAGTGCAACTCCTCAAGTAAAATCAGCTTTGTTTGTGATTAATAGGCTTAGTGAAATCAATGTCAAGGCAGTACAAGTTTCAAGTCCTGAAAATGATTCAAATGCAGGAGTTGGACATGATGATTCAGAAGATATTGACGCACTAATTGATACGAACTTAGATAACAAACAGGACTATATCGACCGAACCATTGAAGATACTTCAGAGAAGTTTAAACAAGGCTTAATGAAGAAAACTTTACGTGATTTTATTACGAAATATGATTACAAAGCAAGTTTAGAGCTTGCTAATCAATTATCAGACTTTCCTGGTTTGAAAGAATGTCGCAAGAAGTTACAAGATATTGTAGATTCATTAGACAGGCAGGCTGTACCTCAAGTCCTCCAAAAGAAAAAATGGAGCGAAGAACAGAAAAAAGTATTAAATGCTTATTTGACTATTGATTTGCAAAAAGAACGTGGTAATTTTAGTGAAGGTCTGATTAGAATTAAAAACCTTACAGAGTTTATCTTAGATGACTATATCGAAAATCGTTATCCAGGATTTCTGGATAATTACGCGAACGATTCAGAGAAATTTTATATCGGGATTTGGGATTATGGCAAGATCCTTCAAGAAAAAAGAGAGTGGATATTGCATAATAAAATCAAACCGATTTTGAGAATGAATAAAACACGAAATACGATAGCTCATAAATTGGATTCACTAGATTCTGAGGAACTTAAACAGTTAGGTCCAGTTCTAAAAGCCTTAAAAGGGCTAATCAAGGAACAGTATCAACTTACTGAAAAGGATTTTAATTTTTACAAGGATTTTAATAAAGAATTATTAGAATTACTGAAATAATGAGAGGTAGAATATCTTGGAAATTTTAATTTCAGCAGTTGGAACGACAGATCCGATAAGCAATAATCGAGATGCAGCTTTATTACATATTGCTCGAACATACAGACCTGAACAAATTGTTTTGGTTTATAGTGAAGAAATGTTAGTAAAAAAAGATCTTGTTGAGAAAGCATTATGTTCAATAGAGGGTTATCATCCTAAAGTGGTTATTGAATCAATCATATTGAAAAATGATGAAGTCTATCTATTTGATAAAATGTATGAAGTGATGGGACAGATTATCGAAAAATACTCAGGAACAGATCATCAATTAATCTTAAATCTCTCCTCAGGGACACCTCAGATTATTTCTGCTTTATTTGCCTTGAATCGAATTAATGATTATAATACGCAGGCCATACAGGTTGCAACACCTAACAAATCAGCAAATAGGAAGTATGTACCACTTTCAAGTGAAGATGAACAGAAGCTTTTTGACGAGAACGAGGATAATCAAAAGGAGTTCGAAGACCGTACAATCAAAGATGAAGCTGAAAAATTTAATCAGTCACTTATCAAGCGCCATTTAAGAAATTTAATCTCTTCTTATGATTATCTTGCTGCAGAAGAATTAGTTACTAGAAAAGAATACAATAAATTACTTTCTAAAAAGAAATTAGCTCGTTTAAGAGACATATTAAATGATTTTGTAAAAGTATTTAAAACTCAAGCGATTTTAAAAGATATTCAGGGATATTCACTTACAGAAGTTGAGAAAAAAGCTCTTAATTACTTTTTAATGATTGAAGTTTTGAAAGAAAGAGGGCAGGTTGCTGATGTCTTAATCAAATCAAAGTCTTATGTTGAATTTATCATCGAGGAGAAGATAAAGAAAGATTATCCAGAATTGATAAAATATGATGGGACTTTTCCAAAGTTAAATGAAGAATACAATGATTTTGAAGCTATTTTAGATTTCATTGACATAGAATTTAAGAAAGCCAAGGGTATAAAAGATGAGAAGGAAAGAATCTATTCACCTCAGTCAACCTTAAATCTCTTGTCTTATGAAAATATTCTATCTTATTATCAAGTTTCTCCTGAATTACTTAAGTCCATAAAGTTAATAAATAGCTTAAATGGTGAGAGAAATAAAGTGGCACATGGCTTGTCAGAGATTGATATTAAACTAGTCAATTCAAAGAAATTACAACAGACAATAGATACCTTACGCTTTATTTTACAAGATACATTTGAGATTGATGATAGCTATTTTACTTGTTATCGGACATTGAATCATGAAATGTTAGATCTACTTCGTTAGTAATTATGTGCGTTTAAAATATCTTAATTGTAAGTAGCTTATCTCGTTTGTGTGTTTACATAGCTAATTTCACAGTTGACGCAAACTTAAAAAAACGATATAATACTAGAGTTGAGAATTGATTTTCTCCCCATCTTAGTCCAGAGAAATGGCGGTGCTGCGAGCCATCTAAGATAGAAAATCATGCTACTCAATCACACAATTGCATAAGAATCAAAGAATGACAAGTTCATTGAATGAAGGTGGTACCGCGGTTTTTCGCCCTTCGTGATATGGATTTGTCTTTTATTTTTGGAGGTGTTTATGAGAACATTTCTTGTTAAACAAAAATTTCGCCTAGGTGGTGAACGTTTTGATATCAAGGATGAGTTGGGCAATGTTGCCTATCAGGTTGAAGGTTCATTTTTTAAGATTCCTAAAACCTTTACCATCTATGATGTTGCTGGTGAACAGGTCAGTGAGATTAGTAAGGAAGTCTTAACCTTTTTACCGCGCTTTGAAATTCAACTTAGCAATGGTGAAAGTTTTTATATTCGAAAGAAACTGACTTTTTTCAAAGATAAGTATGAATTTGACAACCTAGGTCTGCGCATTGAGGGAAATATCTGGGATTTAAACTTTAAACTTCTGGATGACCGTGATCAAGTAATTGCGGAGATTACTAAGGAACTTTTCCATTTAACCTCTACCTACACCGTAACCGTCTATGACGAATCTTATGCTGACCTAGTCATTTCCCTCTGTGTCGCTATCGACTATGTGGAAATGCTAGAAAGCCAATCAAATTAGTAAAAAGGAGATACATATGAAACAATTATCTAGTGCACAAGTCCGCCAAATGTGGCTTGATTTCTGGGCAAGTAAAGGCCACTCTGTAGAACCATCAGTAAGCTTGGTTCCTGTCAATGACCCAACACTTTTGTGGATCAACTCAGGGGTTGCGACTCTTAAAAAATACTTTGATGGGACTATTATCCCTGAGAACCCACGGATTACCAATGCTCAAAAAGCCATCCGTACCAACGATATCGAAAACGTAGGTAAGACTGCTCGTCACCATACTATGTTTGAAATGTTGGGGAACTTCTCAATCGGGGATTACTTCCGTGATGAAGCCATTACTTGGGCATATGAGCTTTTGACAAGCCCTGAGTGGTTTGACTTCCCAGCTGAAAAACTATACATGACTTACTACCCAGCTGATACAGATTCTTACAACCGCTGGATTGAAGTGGGAGTGGATCCAAGTCATTTGATCCCAATTGAAGACAACTTCTGGGAAATCGGTGCGGGACCTTCTGGCCCTGATACAGAAATCTTCTTCGATCGTGGAGAAGCCTTTGACCCAGAAAACATCGGTCTTCGCCTGCTTGCAGAAGATATCGAAAACGACCGTTATATCGAAATTTGGAACATCGTATTGTCACAATTTAACGCAGACCCTGCTGTTCCTCGTAGCGAGTACAAAGAATTGCCACACAAGAACATTGATACGGGCGCAGGTTTGGAGCGTTTGGTGGCAGTTATCCAAGGTGCTAAGACAAACTTTGAAACAGACCTCTTCATGCCGATCATCCGTGAAGTTGAGAAGTTGTCTGGTAAGGTTTACGACCAAGATGGCGACAACATGAGCTTCAAGGTTATTGCAGACCATATCCGTTCTCTTTCATTCGCGATTGGGGATGGTGCCCTTCCTGGAAATGAAGGTCGTGGTTATGTCCTCCGTCGTCTTCTTCGTCGTGCCTCTATGCATGGTCAAAAATTGGGTATCAATGAGCCTTTCCTTTACAAACTCGTTCCAACTGTTGGAAAAATCATGGAAAGCTACTACCCAGAAGTTCTTGAAAAACGTGACTTTATTGAGAAAATCGTTAAGAGTGAAGAAGAGTCATTTGCTCGTACTCTTCACTCAGGTCAACACTTTGCCCAAGGCATCGTAGCAGACTTGAAAGAAAAAGGACAATCTGTCATTGCTGGTCAAGATGTCTTTAAACTCTATGATACATACGGATTCCCAGTGGAATTGACAGAAGAAATCGCAGAAGAAGCAGGAATGACTGTAGACCGTGAAGGATTCGAAGCAGCCATGAAGGAACAACAAGAACGTGCGCGTGCGTCAGCTGTTAAGGGTGGCTCAATGGGGATGCAAAATGAAACCCTTCAAAACATCACTGTAGAAAGTGTCTTCAACTACAATGCTAGTCAATTGTCTTCTAAGTTAGTGGCTATCGTAGCGGACAATGCTGAAGTAGAAGCTGTAGCAGAAGGAAATGCCTCTCTTATCTTTGCAGAAACACCATTCTACGCTGAAATGGGTGGACAAGTAGCTGACCACGGTCAAATCTTGGATGCTCAAGGAAACGTAGTAGCGACTGTGACAGACGTTCAAAAAGCACCGAATGGACAAGCTCTTCATACTGTTGAAGTTCTTGCACCACTTGCTTTGAACCAAGAATACACTTTGGCCATCGATAGCAATCGTCGTCACCGTGTCATGAAGAACCACACGGCGACTCACTTGCTCCATGCGGCTCTTCACAATATCCTTGGACATCACGCTACTCAAGCAGGCTCACTCAACGAAGTAGAATTCCTTCGCTTTGACTTCACCCATTTCCAAGCCGTAACTCCAGAAGAATTGCGTGCTATTGAGCAACAAGTCAATGAGAAGATCTGGGAAGCCATCGCAGTTAAGACTGTTGAGACAGACATCGACACAGCCAAAGAAATGGGAGCTATGGCCCTCTTTGGTGAGAAATACGGTAAGGAAGTCCGTGTTGTGACCATTGGTGACTACTCAGTAGAGCTTTGTGGTGGTACTCACGTAGGTAACACTTCTGAAATCGGTCTCTTCAAGATTGTCAAAGAAGAAGGGATCGGATCAGGAACTCGTCGTATCTTGGCAGTGACTGGTAAGGAAGCCTTTGAAGCTTATCGTGAACAAGAAGATGCACTGAAAGCAGTAGCAGCAACCTTGAAAGCTCCTCAACTCAAAGAAGTACCTCACAAGGTTGAAGGACTTCAAGAACAACTCCGTCAATTGCAAAAGGAAAATGCAGAATTGAAGGAAAAAGCAGCAGCAGCGGCAGCTGGCGATGTCTTCAAGAATGTTCAAGAAGCAAACGGACACCGTTACATTGCTAGTCAAGTTTCTGTATCAGATGCAGGTGCCCTTCGTACCTTTGCGGATAACTGGAAGCAAAAAGACTATTCGGATGTGCTTGTTCTTGTCGCAGCCATCGGTGACAAGGTGAATGTCCTTGTAGCCAGCAAGACAAAAGAGGTGCACGCAGGTAATGTCATCAAAGAATTAGCTCCAATCGTCGATGGACGTGGTGGTGGTAAACCAGACATGGCCATGGCGGGAGGAAGTAACCAAGCTAAGATTCAAGAATTGTTGGATGCAGTAGCAGGTAAATTGTAAGAAAATAAAGATCTATCCAGTAGGGTAGGTCTTTTTCAATGTATAAGAAAAAACTCCTCACAGGAGTGAGGAGTTATGTAGTTACTAGGAATTAAACAATCCCTTGTGCAATCATAGCGTTTGCTACGTTTTCGAAGGCTGCAATGTTTGCACCAGCAAGGTAGTCAGTTCCAAGACCGTAAGTTTCTGCAGTTGTTTTAGCTGTGTTGAAGATGTTAGTCATGATGTCTTTCAAGCGACCGTCAACTTCTTCACGTGTCCATGAAAGGCGAAGGCTGTTTTGGCTCATTTCAAGAGCTGATACAGCTACCCCACCAGCATTGGCAGCTTTAGCAGGTCCGTAAAGGATTCCATTTTCCTTGTAGACTTTGATAGCTTCAAGGTCACTAGGCATGTTAGCTCCTTCAGATACACAGATAACTCCTTGAGCAACCAAGCGTTTCGCAGCTTCACCATTGATCTCATTTTGAGTCGCACATGGAAGAGCGATATCGTAGTTTCCAGTGTAAGTCCATACAGAACCTTCGTAGTAAGTAGCAGTTGGTTTTTCTGCAGCGTACTCAGTCAAACGAGCACGGCGTTTTTCTTTAACGTCTGTAAGAAGGTCGAAGTCGATACCATTTTCATCGATGACATAACCATTTGAGTCAGATACAGAGATAACAGTTGCACCAAGTTCAGTTGCTTTTTGAAGAGCGTATTGAGCTACGTTACCAGAACCTGAAATCACAACTTTCTTACCAGCAAAGCTATTGCCGTTTGCTTTAAGCATTTCTTCAGTGTAGTAAACCAAACCGTAACCAGTTGCTTCCGGACGGATCAAGCTACCACCAAATCCAAGAGGTTTACCAGTCAAGACACCCGCATCAAATTGGTTGAGACGTTTGTATTGTCCGTAAAGGTAACCAATCTCACGTCCACCAACACCGATATCACCAGCAGGTACGTCAAGAGATGGTCCGATGTATTTTTGCAATTCAGTCATGAAGCTTTGGCAGAAGCGCATCACTTCAGCATCAGTTTTACCTTTAGGATCAAAGTCTGATCCCCCCTTACCTCCACCGATTGGAAGTCCAGTCAAAACGTTTTTAAAGATTTGTTCGAATCCGAGGAATTTCAAGATCCCTTGGTTTACAGTTGGGTGGAAACGAAGTCCGCCTTTATATGGTCCAACAGCTGAGTTGAATTGAACACGGTAACCACGGTTAACTTGAACTTTTCCATCACGGTCAACCCAAGGAACACGGAAAGAAATTACGCGCTCTGGCTCAGTGATACGTGCCAAGATATTTTCTTCAATATACTCAGGGTGTTTTTCAAAGACAGGCTCCAAAGTGCTGAAGAATTCTTCAACCGCCTGGAGAAATTCAGCCTCATGCCCGTTACGAGCTTTTACAGTTTCAAACACGCTTTGGATATATTCTTTAGCAGATGTCATATCGTTCTCCTTTTTGTTGTCATATTTTATTACATGAGTCATTATAGCAGAAAATTTTTTCAGTGTAAAGAAAAAAACACAAATTTTCTAAAAATTCTTTCAATTTGGATTAGCTAGTTTTATTAGCTGAATAAGAACTTTTTATAGGATTAGTTTTATTAAAAGAGTCCTGCCAAAGTATGGTATAATAATAGACATAAAAAGGAATCTGGAGGAACAGAATCATGGTATCAACTAAAACACAGATTGCTGGTTTTGAATTTGATAATTGCTTGATGAATGCGGCAGGAGTTGCTTGTATGACCATTGAGGAATTGGAAGGTGTTAAAAACTCAGCAGCAGGAACCTTTGTCACTAAAACAGCAACCTTGGAATTTCGTCAGGGGAATCCTGAACCACGCTACCAAGATGTTCCACTTGGCTCTATCAACTCTATGGGTCTGCCAAATAATGGTTTAGACTATTACTTGAACTACCTTTTGGAATTGCAAGAAAAGGAACCAAATCGTACCTTCTTTTTATCATTAGTTGGAATGTCTCCAGAGGAAACTCATACCATTTTGAAGAAGGTGCAAGAAAGTGATTTTCGTGGTCTAACTGAACTCAATCTCTCATGTCCCAATGTTCCAGGGAAACCTCAGATTGCCTATGATTTTGAAACAACAGACCGTATCTTGTCAGAAGTCTTTGAGTATTTTACAAAACCTCTAGGAATTAAGCTACCACCTTATTTTGATATTGTTCATTTTGATCAAGCGGCAGCGATCTTTAACAAATATCCGCTCAAGTTTGTCAACTGTGTTAACTCTATTGGAAATGGTCTTTATATTGAAGACGAGTCTGTCGTGATTCGTCCTAAGAACGGTTTTGGTGGAATTGGTGGAGAATACATTAAACCAACTGCTCTTGCTAATGTCCATGCCTTTTATCAACGCTTAAATCCTCAAATCCAAGTCATCGGAACAGGTGGCGTTCTGACAGGACGTGATGCCTTTGAACATATCCTATGTGGCGCCAGCATGGTTCAGGTAGGAACTACTCTTCATAAAGAAGGTGTAGGTGCTTTTGAACGCATTACAAAGGAACTCAAAGAAATTATGACGGAAAAAGGATATGAGAGCCTTGAAGATTTCCGTGGAAAATTGAATTATATTGATTAAATAAAAGCGAAACTAAAAAGAAAGGAGAAATGATGCTAGCAATAGAAGAAAGCCAAAAGCTATCTTTATCAAATTTACCTAGTTTGACCTTGTTTACAGGCGCTGATCAAGGACAGTATGAAGTCATGAAAACTCAGGTGCTAAAGCAAATCGGCTACGATTCTGCTGATTTGAACTTTGCTTATTTTGATATGAAAGAAGTAGACTACAAAAGCTTGGAACTAGAGCTGGTCAGTCTTCCTTTCTTTGCGGATGAAAAAATTGTTATTTTAGATCATTTTCTCGATATAACGACAGCTAAAAAACGCTATCTATCTGATGATGAGCTTAAGGCTTTTGAAGAATATTTGGAAAATCCATCTCCGACGAGTAAATTAGTTATTTTTGCTGAAGGGAAGCTGGATAGTAAGAGACGTTTAGTCAAATTACTCAAGAGGGATGCCAAGATTTTTGAAGCTCTTGAACCAAAAGAGCAAGAGATACGTGCTTATTTTCAAAAGTGGGCTCAAGAACAAGGACTAACTTTTGATGGAAAATCCTTTGAACAGTTACTTATCAAATCAGGTTTTCAATTCAGTGAAATTCAGAAAAATCTCCTCTTCTTACAGTCTTATAAGGATGATGACCGGATTACCGAAGAAGACATTGTTGAAGCCATACCAAAGACTTTGCAGGATAATATCTTTGATTTAACTCAGTTAATATTGACTAAGAAGATTGATCAGGCACGTGATTTAGTAAAAGATTTGACTTTGCAGGGAGAAGATGAGATTAAACTGATTGCCATTATGTTGGGGCAGTTCAGACTCTATACACAAGTGAAAATTTTGCAAGAGTCTGGTCAGACAGAGTCCCAGATGGTTAGCAGTTTAGGTCACTATCTTGGTCGCAATCCTAATCCCTACCAAATCAAATTTGCCCTTCGTGATTCTCGAAGACTATCCCTTGATTTTCTCCAGAATTCTATTCGTCATCTCATCCAAGCTGATTACCAAATTAAGACAGGAGTTTATGAGAAAGGCTACCTGTTTGAGAAGGCTTTGTTGCAGATTGCTAGCCAGTCAAATTGAGCAAATAACTTGAAAAAATAGGATGATTGCGTTATCATCTTTATATAGAAAGAAAAAGAGGTATTACAGATGGCTATTATCTTACCAGATCTTCCATACGCTTACGATGCATTGGAACCATACATTGATGCTGAAACAATGCACTTGCACCATGACAAACACCACCAAACTTACGTTAACAATGCAAATGCAGCTCTTGAAAAACACCCTGAAATCGGTGAAGACCTTGAAGCTTTGCTTGCTGATGTAGAATCTATCCCAGCTGATATCCGTCAAGCGCTTATCAACAACGGTGGTGGACACTTGAACCACGCTCTTTTCTGGGAATTGATGACTCCTGAAAAAACAGCTCCTTCAGCAGAACTTGCAGCAGCAATCGATGAAACTTTCGGTTCATTCGAAGAATTCCAAGCAGCCTTCACTGCAGCTGCAACAACTCGTTTTGGTTCTGGATGGGCATGGTTGGTTGTTAATAAAGAAGGTAAACTTGAAGTAACTTCAACAGCAAACCAAGACACACCAATCTCAGAAGGTAAAAAACCAATCTTGGGCTTGGACGTTTGGGAACATGCTTACTACGTGAAATACCGTAACGTTCGTCCTGACTACATCAAAGCTTTCTTCTCAGTTATCAACTGGAATAAAGTAGACGAGCTTTACGCGGCAGCTAAATAATATTGAACATAACACCTTTGTTTAGACCTTAGTCTAATCTGAAGGGTGTTTTTTATTTGCTTTGCTAAGTTGTCTGCGACTCATGATTTTCCTTTGTTGGATAGCTTTGATTTATGGTATAATGATAGGATAGAAAACGAAGGAGAAGTCATGAATATTCAACAATTACGCTATGTTGTAGCTATTGCTAATAGTGGTACTTTTCGTGAAGCGGCTGAGAAGATGTATGTTAGTCAACCCAGCTTGTCTATCTCTGTAAGAGACTTGGAAAAAGAGCTAGGGTTCAAGATTTTCCGCAGAACCAGTTCTGGAACTTTCCTGACACGTCGAGGTATGGAATTTTATGAAAAGGCCCAAGAGTTGGTCAAAGGTTTTGATATTTTTCAAAATCAGTATGCCAACCCTGAAGAAGAAAAGGACGAATTCTCAATAGCTAGTCAGCACTATGACTTTTTACCACCGACGATCACAGCATTCTCAAAGCAGTATCCAGATTATAAAAACTTTCGTATTTTTGAATCAACGACTGTTCAGATTTTGGATGAAGTTGCTCAAGGCCATAGTGAGATTGGGATTATCTACCTCAACAATCAAAACCAAAAAGGCGTTATGCAACGAATTGAAAAATTAGGTCTTGAAGTGATTGAGCTAATTCCTTTTCAAACCCACATCTATTTGCGAGAAGGTCATCCCCTAGCCAAGAAAAAAGAACTAGTCATGGATGATTTAGTAGATTTACCAACAGTTCGTTTTACCCAAGAAAAAGATGAATATCTCTACTACTCTGAAAATTTTGTGGATACAAGTGCAAGTTCTCAAATGTTCAATGTAACTGACCGAGCTACCTTGAATGGGATTCTTGAAAGAACAGATGCTTATGCGACTGGATCTGGATTCTTAGATAGCGATAGTGTGAACGGAATTACCGTTATTCCGCTAAATGATAATCTCAATAATCGCATGGTTTATGTCAAGCGTGAGGAAGTAGACTTGAGCCAGGCAGGGACTTTATTTGTAGAGGTTATGCAAGAGTATTTTGATCAGAAGAGGAAAGCATGAAAAAAAGAGGAATAGTAGCAGGAGTCATAGCAATCTTAATAGTGTTAGACCAATTGGTAAAATCTTATGTCGTTCAGAATATTGCTCTTGGTGAAATCAAATCATGGATTCCCAATTTCGTTAGCTTGACCTACCTGCAAAATCGAGGGGCAGCCTTTTCTATCTTACAAGATCAGCAGTTGTTATTCGCTGTCATTACTCTGGTTGTCGTGGTAGGTGCCATTTGGTATTTACATAAACACATGGAGGACTCATTCTGGATGGTCTTGGGTTTGACCTTGATTATCGCAGGTGGTCTTGGAAACTTTATTGACAGAATCAGTCAGGGCTTTGTTGTGGATATGTTCCACCTTGACTTTATCAATTTTGCAATTTTCAATGTGGCAGATAGCTATCTGACTGTTGGAGTGATTATTTTATTGATTGCAATGCTAAAAGAGGAAATAAATGGAAATTAAAATTGAAAGAGGCGGACTACGCTTAGACAAGGCTTTGTCAGATTTGACAGAATTGTCCCGTAGTCTCGCCAATGAACAAATCAAGTCTGGTCAAGTCTTGGTCAACGGCCAGGTCAAGAAAGCCAAGTATACGGTCCAAGAGGGGGATATGATCACTTATCAAATTCCCGAACCAGAGGTTTTGGAGTATGTAGCTGAAGATATTCCTTTAGAAATCATTTATCAAGATGAGGATGTAGCAGTGGTCAATAAACCTCAAGGAATGGTTGTTCATCCAAGTGCTGGTCATACCAGTGGTACCTTGGTTAATGCCCTTATGTATCATATCAAGGATCTCTCTGGAATCAATGGTGTGTTGCGTCCAGGGATTGTCCATCGTATTGATAAAGATACATCTGGACTCTTGATGATTGCTAAAAACGATGATGCTCATTTAGCACTTGCTCAAGAATTGAAGGACAAGAAATCTCTTCGTAAGTATTGGGCCATCGTTCACGGTAATCTCCCAAATGACCGAGGTGTCATTGAGGCGCCGATTGGTCGAAGTGAAAAAGACCGTAAGAAACAAGCTGTTACCGCTAAAGGAAAACCAGCAGTGACACGTTTCCAAGTCTTGGAACGCTTTGGTGATTATACTTTGCTGGAATTGCAACTGGAAACAGGACGTACTCACCAAATCCGTGTACATATGGCTTATATCGGTCATCCTGTCGCTGGTGATGAGATATATGGTCCCCGTAAAACCCTAAAAGGACATGGGCAATTTCTCCATGCCAAAACTCTTGGATTTACCCACCCAAGAACAGGTGAAACCATGGAATTTACTTCTGATATTCCAGCTATCTTTAAAGAGACTTTGGAGAAACTTAGAAAAGAACAATAAAAAAGGACTCAAGCGAGTCCCTTTTATTTGCGTTTTTTCTTGGCTTTTTTCATTTTGTTGGCCATGCGTTTCATGGATTGCTTCATAGCAAATTCACCGATTTTACCCTTGAGACCTCCACCGAACATCTGACTCATATCTGGCATTCCTGATCCACCAAGAGCTGAAAGGTCAGGCATACCACCTTGTCCCATCATACCTTCAAGGGCAGACATATCCATACCCCCAGGCATATTTTTAGGAAGGTTGTTAGGGTTGATGCCCATCTGCTTCATCATCTTGTTCATGTCACCAGACATGACACCTTGCATGAGTTGTTTAGCTTGGTTGAAGTCCTTGATGAACTTGTTGACTTCGATAAAGGTATTCCCAGAACCAGCTGCGATACGGCGACGGCGACTTGGAGTCAACAAATCTGGATTTTCACGTTCTTCTGGAGTCATAGATGAGACGATGGCACGTTTGCGAGCGATTTGTTTTTCATCCACCTTCATATTTTGAAGGGCAGGATTGTTGGCCATACCAGGAATCATCTTGAGCAAATCTTCCATTGGCCCCATATTTTGCACCTGATCCAACTGATCGATGAAATCGTTGAAATCAAAGGTATTTTCTCGCATCTTTTCAGCCATTTCAAGGGCTTTTTGCTCATCATACTCTTGGGAAGCTTTCTCAATCAGAGTCAGCATATCTCCCATACCGAGAATACGGCTGGCCATGCGGTCTGGGTGGAAGGTTTCAATGTCGGTAATCTTTTCACCAGTACCAGTGAACTTGATTGGTTTTCCAGTGATGTGACGAACAGAAAGGGCCGCACCACCACGAGTATCACCATCAATCTTTGTAAGGATGACGCCAGTGACCTCTAGTTGAGCGTTAAATTCACGCGCAACGTTTGCAGCTTCCTGACCGATCATGGCATCGATGACCAAGAGAATCTCATTTGGTTGAGCAAGTGCTTTAACGTCACGGAGCTCATTCATGAGAAGTTCATCAATTTGCAAACGACCTGCCGTATCGATCAAAACATAGTCGTTATGGTTAGCTTTTGCTTGCTCCAAACCTTGGCGAACAATCTCCACTGCAGGAACTTCAGTACCAAGAGCAAATACAGGTACGTCAATCTGTTGTCCAAGTGTTTTCAATTGGTCGATAGCAGCAGGACGATAGATATCGGCCGCAATCATCAAAGGACGAGCATCCTCTTCCTTTTTAAGTTTGTTAGCAAGTTTACCTGCAAAAGTTGTTTTACCAGCCCCCTGCAAACCGACCATCATGATAATGGTTGGGATTTTTGGCGACTTGATAATCTCAGCTGTGTCTGAACCAAGGACTTCTGTCAATTCTTCATTGACAATCTTGATGATTTGTTGGGCTGGATTGAGGGTATCAATCACTTCATGTCCGACGGCACGTTCACGAACCTTCTTGATAAAGTCCTTGACAACTGGTAAAGCAACGTCGGCTTCTAAAAGTGCCAAACGAATTTCCTTGGTTGCTTCTTGGATGTCGCTCTCTGTAATTTTTCCTTTTTTACGTAGGTTTTTAAAGACGTTCTGCAAACGTTCTGTTAAATTTTCAAATGCCATTATTTTCTCCTATTTTTTCAATTCAGTGGAAATCGTCCGAAATGTTGCAAACACTCTAGTTCTTCGGGTGTGACTTCTTTCATGATTTCATTTGGATAACCCCAACAGCTAAAACCTATTTGCATAGCTTTGGAGATATCATTGGGCGAGATAATCTGTAGTCTTGTAGGAAATGGTTCCTCTGCAGTTAACAGTTTGCAAGGTATTCCTTTATAGACAACAAGATTTTCCATGATTACTCCCTATTATCAATACTGGTCAAAATCTCAATTTGCTCTTGCAGAAAATCATCCTCTGGATAACGCTCCAAAATCTGATCAAAAATTTGACTGCGAACAATGTAGTCAGAGTACATATGGAGCTTCATCTCATAGTCTTCCAGAATCTTTTCAGTTCGTTTGATATTATCATAAACGGCCTGGCGACTGACACCGAATTCTTCAGCGATTTCAGCTAAACTATAGTCGTCTGCATAGTAGAGTTCGATATAGTTCATCTGCTTATCAGTCAAAAGGGCTGCATAAAATTCAAACAGAGCATTCATTCGATTGGTTTTTTCAATTTCCATAAGATTTATTATACCAAAAAATAGCTTGAACTGCTAGTAATGGATTGATTTTAAACACAAGTCAGAAAAAGGACTTTTAACTGTTATTTTCTGACTATGATTCTATTTTTTGGTATAATGGAGTGTATTATAATGTTTTAGAAAGAGGTTCTTATGAAAGAATTAGAAACCGTGTTAGAGCAACGTTTTGGGCTTGTTTTTTCAGATAAACAGTTACTTGAAACAGCTTTTACTCACACTAGTTACGCCAATGAGCACCGCCTCTTAAAAATTTCACACAATGAACGCTTGGAATTTTTAGGAGACGCTGTTCTGCAATTATTGATTTCAGAATATCTGTACCAAAAATATCCTATAAAACCAGAAGGTGACCTGTCTAAACTCCGTGCCATGATTGTACGTGAAGAGAGTTTGGCTGGTTTTGCCCGTGACTGCCAGTTTGACCAATTTATCAAGCTAGGAAAGGGAGAGGAAAAATCTGGAGGCCGTAATCGAGATACCATCTTGGGAGATGCTTTCGAAGCCTTTTTGGGTGCCTTGATTTTAGATAAGGATTTACTTACGGTAAAAGAGTTTATCTACCAGGTCATGATTCCAAAAGTTGAGGCTGGTGATTTTGAGATGATTAAAGACTACAAGACCCACCTTCAAGAATTACTCCAAGTCAATGGTGATGTTGATATTCGTTATCAGGTGATTTCGGAAAATGGTCCTGCCCATGATAAGATGTTTGAGGTTGAAGTCCTAGTCGAGGGTCAAAGTTTAGGTAGGGGTCAAGGACGATCAAAAAAATTGGCCGAACAAGAAGCCGCTAAAAATGCAGTTGAGAAAGGGCTGGATTCATGTATTTAAAAGAAATTGAAATCCAAGGGTTTAAGTCCTTTGCTGATAAGACCAAAGTTCTTTTTGATCAAGGGGTGACGGCGGTTGTAGGACCAAATGGCTCTGGGAAATCAAATATTACTGAAAGCCTCCGCTGGGCTCTTGGGGAATCTAGTGTCAAAAGTCTTCGTGGTGGGAAGATGCCTGATGTTATCTTTGCAGGTACAGAAAGTCGGAAACCTCTAAACTACGCTTCTGTTACTGTTACTCTAGATAACCAAGACGGTTTCATCAAGGATGCAGGCCAGGAAATCAAGGTGGAGCGTCACATCTATCGGAGCGGAGATAGTGAATACAAGATTGATGGGAAAAAGGTTCGTCTTCGTGATATCCATGACCTCTTCTTAGATACTGGTCTTGGACGTGATTCCTTTTCCATCATTTCCCAAGGGAAGGTCGAAGAAATCTTTAACTCCAAACCTGAGGAACGTCGCGCAATCTTTGAAGAGGCTGCCGGAGTTTTAAAATATAAAACTCGTCGCAAAGAGACAGAAAGTAAACTGCAACAAACTCAAGACAATTTAGACCGCTTGGAAGATATCATCTATGAGTTAGACAATCAAATCAAACCATTAGAAAAGCAAGCAGCAACAGCCCGTAAATTTATGGACTTGGACGATCAACGTAAAGCCATCTACTTAGATGTTTTAGTTGCACAAATTCAAGCCAATAAGGCTGAATTGGATCTAACAGAAGAAGAATTAAACCAAGTCCAAGAACTGTTGACTAGTTATTATCAAAAACGCGAGTCACTAGAACTTGAAAATCAATCTCTCAAGAAGCAGAGACAAGATTTACAAGCAGAGATGGCTAAAGATCAAACTAGTTTGATGGATTTGACTGCTCTAATCAGTGATTTGGAACGTAAATTGGCCTTGTCTAAACTGGAGACAGAGCAGGTTGCTCTCAATCAACAAGAAGCTCAAGCTCGTTTAGCTAGTTTGGATGAAAAGAGAAATGCTCTCATTCAAGAGAAGGAAGAAAAAGAAGCAAATCTCAGTCAGTTAGAAGCAAATCTAGCTGTCAATACTAAGGAACTCAATCGTTTAGAAGCTGAGTTGTTAGCTTTTTCTGATGATCCTGATCAGATGATTGAGCAACTGCGTGAGCGTTTCGTAGCTTTCTTACAGGAAGAAGCGGATGTCTCTAACCAGTTGACACGGATTGAAAATGATCTTGAAAATAGTCGCCAACAGACTCAAAAGCAAGAAGAACAATTGGAGTCCTTGAAGGAACAATTAGCTTCTGCCAAGTCAAAGGCAAGTGAACAAGAGGCTGATCTAAAATCAGCAAAAGAAAAAGTACAGACCTTGCTTGCTGACTATCAGACGCATGCTAAACAGGAAGAAGAACAAAAGCAGGCTTATCAAAGTCAGCAAAATCAACTTTTTGACCGTTTGGATAGTCTGAAAAACAAGCAGGCCAAGGCGCAAAGTCTGGAAAATATTCTTAAAAACCATAGTAGTTTCTATGCGGGTGTTAAGAGTGTTCTACAAGAAAAAAATCGCCTAGGCGGTATTGTCGGAGCGGTCAGTGAACATTTAACTTTTGATGTTCGTTATCAAACAGCTCTTGAAATTGCCCTCGGGGCAAGTAGCCAACATATCATCGTTGAAGATGAACAGGCTGCGACTAAAGCTATTGATTTCCTTAAGCGAAATCGAGCTGGTCGCGCTACCTTCCTGCCTCTGACAACCATCAAAGCTCGGAGCATTTCTGGTCAGAATCAAGATGTGATTGCCTCAAGTCCAGGTTTTCTTGGTATGGCAGATGAACTGGTTACCTTTGATACCAAGCTTGAAGCTATCTTTAAAAACCTGCTAGCTACGACAGCTATCTTTGATACAATCGAGCATGCGCGTGATGCAGCTCGCAAGGTGCGTTATCAAGTTCGGATGGTAACACTAGATGGAACAGAGCTACGAACAGGTGGTTCTTATGCTGGTGGGGCCAATCGTCAAAATAACAGCATTTTCATCAAGCCTGAATTGGAGCAGTTGCAAAAAGAGATTGCTCAAGAAGAAAAGCTCCTTCGTCAAGAAGAAGAAAATCTGAAATCAGTTCAAGAAGCCTTGACTGCCCTCACTCAAACTTTGGAGACCATTAAGTTCCAAGGGGAACAAGCACGTATAGAAGAGCAAGGCTTGTATCTTGCTTATCAACAAACTAGCCAGCAAGTCGAGGAACTGGAAACACTTTTAGAACTTCAGGAAAAAGAATTAAACAATCTAAGAGGTGGAGATTGGCAAACTGAAAAAGAAAAATGCCAAGAACGTCTCTCAATCATCGCAAGTGAAAAGCAAAAGCTGGAGTCTGAGATTGAAGAAATCAAGTCCAATAAAAATGCGATTCAAGAACGTTATCAAAGCTTGCAGGATAAACTTTCTCAAGAACGTCTGCTCAAAACAGAAATGATAGGGCGAAAACGTTACGAAGTTGGAGATATTGAACGGATTAACAAAGAGCTTGAATACCTTGATATGGATCAAGAAGAAATCGAACGCCTTCTCCAAGAAAAAGTAGACAATCTTGAAAAAGTTGATACAGAACTTTTAGCCAAGCAGGAAGCAGAAGCCAAGAGTCAGAAGGAAGAAATTCAACAAGGATTGATTCGAAAGCAGTTTGAACTAGACGACATTGAAGGACAGTTGGATGATATTGCCAGTCATTTGGATCAAGCGCGCCAGCAAAATGAAGAATGGATTCGTAAGCAAACACGAGCTGAAGCGACTAAAGAGAAGATTACAGATCGTCTTCGCTATCTTCAAGGTCAGATGACTGAAGAATACCAAATTAGCTATACAGAAGCTTTGGAGAAAGCCAATCCGTTAGAAGATTTGGCAATCGCTGAACAAAAGGTTAAGGATTTGGAAAAATCCATTCGTTCACTTGGTCCGATTAACTTGGATGCTATTGAACAGTTTGACGAAGTTCACGAACGTTTGGAATTCTTAAACAGTCAGCGTAATGACATTCTTTCTGCCAAAAATCTTCTTCTTGAAACCATTACAGAGATGAACGATGAAGTGAAGGAACGATTTGAATCAACCTTTGAAGCTATTCGTGAATCCTTCAAAGTAACCTTTAAGCAGATGTTTGGTGGTGGTCAAGCGGACCTAATCCTAACCGAGGGAGATTTATTGACAGCAGGTGTTGAAATCTCTGTGCAACCACCAGGTAAGAAAATCCAATCTCTCAATCTTATGAGTGGTGGAGAGAAAGCCTTGTCAGCTCTAGCTCTTCTTTTCTCAATCATCCGTGTTAAGACTATTCCATTTGTAATTCTGGATGAGGTTGAGGCAGCACTTGACGAGGCCAACGTTAAACGCTTTGGAGATTATCTCAATCGATTTGACAAGGATAGCCAGTTTATCGTCGTTACTCACCGTAAGGGAACCATGGCAGCAGCAGACTCCATCTATGGGGTGACCATGCAAGAATCTGGTGTATCTAAGATTGTCTCTGTAAAACTAAAAGATTTAGAGAATATGGATGCTTAGTTAGTGCTCGTTACAAATTTTTAAGCTAAGCATTTAAATAACCTTCAAGAAGTCAGAAGGATAATGTAAATAAATTGAGGAGTTTATATGGATTTCGATCTATTCCTAATGATCTGTAATTATATTGGAACTATAGCCTTTGCTGCTTCAGGAGCCATCAAAGGATTTGGTAAACGTTTAGATATTTTTGGAATCAGTTTATTGGCAATTGTAACGGCAGTAGGCGGAGGGATTTTGAGAGATTCCATTATTAGTCGCTTTCCAGCTTCTCTAGCAGATCCTAGCCCCATTTATGTCTCTATCCTGGTAGCGGTTATTATGTATGTCTTTGTAACTTCAAAACAGGCCAATGCCAGTCATGATAAAAAGTTCTATAAGTGGTTGAGGGAAGCCTATCTCATCTTTGACTCTATTGGGCTGATTATTTTCTCCTTGATTGGAGCGACAGCCTTAGTGGATAGTAAGCTAAATCTAATGTCTGCTGGGATTTTGGCTTGTCTAACAGGAGCCGGTGGTGGTATTATCCGAGACCTATTAATCAACGAAGTTCCGAGTGTTCTTAAAGAAGACATTTATGCCCTTCTATCTTTCGTAATCGGAGTTATTTATTACTGGTTGGCCTTTGTCCTTCACTTTCCAAGAATTACTGCCTTTATCATTCTCTCAATAGTTGGCTTTGTGATTCGACTCTGCATCATTAAATTCCGACTCTCTTTGCCAAATATGGATAAAAAGACTTGGAATTGATTGATGGTAGGAAAGTTCAATCACTCGATTGATAAATATTTTATAAATTACAAGTTTAATCAAGCGTCTAATCTCGTATGGATTAGGCGCTATTTACTTTTTCTATGGTATAATAGAAGGTAGATTTATTAATTGGAGTATGAAGAATTTTATGATTAAATTAGTAGCAACGGATATGGACGGTACTTTTTTGGATGGTTCCGGTCAATTTGATATGGAGCGTCTGAAAAAGTTGCTCCATTCTTATAAAGAAAAAGGAATCTATTTTGCTGTAGCTTCTGGCCGAGGCCTTTTGTCTTTAGAGAAACATTTTGTGGATGTCAAAGATGAGATTATTTTTATCGCCGAAAATGGGAGTCTGGTTCGTTTTCATGGACAAGACCTCTATGAAGCGACCATGCCTAGAGATTTTTACCTATCAACTTTTGAAAAGCTAAAGACTTCACCTTATTTTGATGAAAAGAAGATGCTCTTGACTGGTAAGAAAGCTTGCTATGTTTTAGATACTGTAGATGAAACCTATCTCATGTTTAGTCATCATTACAATGAGAATATTCAAAAAGTAGCTAGTCTAGAAGATATCACTGATGAAATTTTCAAATTCACGACGAACTTTACAGAAGAGACAGTAGAAGCTGGCGAAGCTTGGGTTAATGAACATGTTCCTGGTGTTAAGGCTATGACGACAGGATTTGAATCTATCGACATTGTTCTTGATTATGTGGACAAGGGAGTTGCAATTGTCGAATTGGCTAAGAAGTTAAATCTGGATATGGATCAAGTGATGGCCTTCGGTGACAATCTCAATGACCTTCACATGATGCAAGTTGTAGGGCACCCAGTCGCACCTGAAAATGCTCGCCCAGAAATTCTAGAACTTGCAGAAACAGTTATCGGTCACCATAAGGACCAGTCAGTTATCGCTTATATGGAGAGATTATAATGGCAGATATTAAATTAATTGCCCTAGATTTAGATGGAACCTTGCTGACGACAGACAAGAAATTGACTGATCGTACCAAGGCAACTTTAAAGGCTGCGCGTGAACAGGGAGTCAAGGTAGTCCTAACAACTGGACGTCCTCTCAAGGCTATGGATTTCTTCCTTAAAGAGCTTGGAACAGACGGCCACGATGACGAATATACTATCACATTCAACGGTGGATTGGTTCAGAAAAATACAGGTGAGATTCTTGATAAGACAGTCTTTTCAATTGATGATGTGACACGTATTTATGAAGAAACTGAAAAATTAGGAATCCCCTTAGATGCAATTTCAGAAGGAACAGTATACCAGATTCAGTCTGACCAAGAAAGTTTATATGCTCAGTTTAACCCGGCTCTAACTTTTGTTCCAACTGCTTTTGAAGATTTGTCCAGTCAGCTAACATACAATAAATGTGTGACTGCCTTTCCTCAGGAACCTTTGGATGCAGCTATTCAAAAGATTTCACCAGAATTATTCGATCAATATGAAATTTTTAAATCACGTGAACTCTTGCTAGAATGGTCACCAAAGAATGTTCATAAGGCGACAGGATTATCTAAACTAATTGAACACCTGGGAATTGACCGAAGTCAAGTCATGGCTTGTGGAGATGAGGCTAATGACCTTTCGATGATTGAGTGGGCCGGTCTCGGTGTCGCTATGCAAAATGCTGTGCCGGCAGTTAAGGCTGTGGCAAATGTGGTAACACCAATGACTAATGACGAAGAAGCTGTCGCCTGGGCAATTGAAAAATATGTATTGAAGGAGAACTAAAGAATGGGATTATTTGACCGTTTATTTGGAAAAATAGAAGAACCTAAAATTGAAGATGTTGTCAAAGAAGCTTTAGAGAACATTGATTTATCGGATGATAGCCAGCAAACTGAGACGCTAGAATCTGAAAATATCGAAGTCAAAGAGCAAGATGGAACTGTCGTAGCCGAAGAAAATGATGAAGACTTATTTGAAGCAGAGGGTGACGAAGAAACTATTGTCGAATCAGTTGACGAAGTGAAGGTTTCTGAAGAAGAGTTAAATCAAGTCCAAGAGGCCGATAGTCATCAAGAAGAATCGACTCATGTTGAAGAGATTCCTTCAAACGATAGTGACGAGGAAGAAATTGTTCAGCCTCAATCAGACGAAGCAGAAACAGAGTTTTTTGAAGAAGAGGAAGCAAACCAAGCAATCGAAGAAACTCCTCAAGTGCAAGAGACTGTACAGGAAAAATATGACCGCAGTCTCAAGAAAACGCGTACTGGATTCGGTGCCCGTTTGAATGCTTTCTTTGCAAATTTCCGCTCAGTCGATGAAGATTTCTTTGAGGAACTAGAAGAGCTGCTCATCATGAGTGACGTTGGTGTGCAGGTGGCTTCAAATCTTACAGAAGAATTGCGTTATGAAGCCAAGCTTGAGAATGCTAAGAAACCAGAAGCCCTACGTCGAGTCATCATTGAAAAATTAGTCGAGCTATACGAAAAGGACGGCATATATAATGAAAATATTAACTTCCAAGATGGATTAACGGTTATGCTTTTTGTTGGAGTTAATGGGGTCGGGAAAACAACTTCAATTGGTAAATTAGCTAATCGATACAAACAAGCTGGTAAAAAGGTTATGCTTGTTGCTGCGGATACCTTCCGTGCTGGTGCAGTTGCCCAGTTAGCTGAATGGGGGCGTCGTGTAGATGTTCCTGTCGTTACTGGCCCTGAGAAAGCAGATCCAGCTAGTGTTGTCTTTGATGGGATGGAACGAGCAGTAGCAGAAGGCATTGATATTCTCATGATTGATACGGCTGGTCGTCTGCAAAACAAAGAAAACTTAATGGCTGAATTGGAAAAAATTGGTCGTATTATCAAACGTGTTGTTCCAGAAGCACCTCATGAAACCTTCCTAGCTCTTGATGCGTCAACTGGGCAAAACGCTCTTGTACAAGCCAAAGAGTTTTCAAAAATTACTCCTGTTACAGGGATTGTCTTAACCAAGATTGATGGAACTGCCCGAGGTGGTGTTGTTCTTGCTATCCGTGAGGAACTCAATATCCCTGTTAAGCTAATTGGTTTTGGTGAAAAAATCGATGATATCGGTGAGTTTAACTCTGAAAACTTTATGAAGAGCCTTCTAGAAGGTTTGATATAAAAGAAAATCCTGCAAGAATTCTTGCAGGATTGTTTTTGATTATTCTAAACGACCATCTTTACGATAGGCGATATCTGGTTGCCATGTCCATTTGGCTCCGTATTTTTCAAGGAGATCAAAACTAGCCTGAGGTCCCATGCTACCAGCCTTGTAGTCATGAAGTGGAGCACCGTTTTCAGCCCAAAGCTTCTCAATACGGTCAATCAATTTCCAAGAAGCGCTAACTTCTTCCCAGTGGCTAAAGTTAGTTGAATCGTTATTCAATACATCGTAGATTAGCTTTTCATAAGGATCTGGTGAAGCACCTGTAGCTGTAGCATCAGTTCTGTAATCAAGCGAATTATGTGCAAGTTTGAACTCTTCTCCAACTTCTTTACCGTTAAGGCTAAGAGAGAATCCTTCCGTCGGTTGGATGTAGATGGTAAGCACATTCGGTGCTAGTGGTTCTCCAAAGATTGAATCCATTTGTTTGAAGACGATGTTTACGTGTGTTCCTTTTTCAGTTAGGCGTTTACCTGTACGGAAGAAGAAAGGTACATCACGGAAGCGATCAGTATCGACAAAGAAGGCACCTGAAGCAAAGGTTTCTGTCATTGATTCTGGGTTGACATTTGGTTCGCTGCGGTAAGAAATGTACTTCATGCCATCAACTTTACCAGAACGATATTGCCCACGGATGAAGTGCTCTTTAAGTTCCTCATCTGTAGGGTGGTAAAGGTTCTTGAAGACCTTGATTTTCTCTGCGCGAATGTCATCCTTTGTAAAGCTTGCAGGCTTGTCCATAGCAAGGAGTGACAGAAGCTGAAGTGTGTGGTTTTGAACCATATCACGAAGGGCGCCAGACTCATCATAGTAGCCACCACGCTCTTCAACACCTAGACGTTCTGCAAAGGTAATTTGCACATTATCTATGTGTTCACGATTCCAAACATTTTCAAAGATCATATTGGCAAAACGAATGGCAAATATGCTTTGAATCATTTCCTTACCAAGATAGTGGTCGATACGATAGATTTGCTCTTCGTTAAAAGTAGCTAGGAGCTCTTCGTTTAGTTTGCTTGCAGTTTCATAGTCTGTACCGAAAGGTTTCTCAACAATCAAACGTTCGAAGCCCTTACCGTCAACGATTTGCTCAGACTTGAGGTGTTTGGCGATGGTACCAAAGAATTGTGGTGCCATAGAGAGGAAGAAGAGCTTGTTGTGTTCAGTTTGATATTTATCATTTAACTCAGCCTGAAGCTTGCGCAATTCGATATAGTGCTCAGTGTCATTAACATCGTGACTTTGATAATAAAAATGACTAGCAAAAGCTTGAGCCTCTTCTGCGCTATCTGCCAAGTCTAAAATAGATTCGACAACAACAGATTCAAAATACTCCTTACTCCAAGGTCTACGAGCGGTTCCAATAACAGCAAAATGATCAGAAAGATTACCTGATTTATAAAGTCTAAAAAGTGAAGGGTAGAGCTTACGTTTGGCCAAATCCCCACTTGCACCGAAAATTGTAACAATAACTTTTGATGACATCTAGCTACCTAATTTCTATTTTGTTTCCTAGTTAAACTAGGCATGAGGAGTCCCCATTTTTCATATCCTTTATTTTATCATAATTTTCTAAAAAATCCAAAAATCCAATACGTCTATACTAAGAGGTTAGGCAAAACTCAATTTCATACTCTTCGAAAATATCTTCAAACCACTTCAGCGTCGCCTTACCGTACTCAAGTACAGCTTTCGGCTAGCTTCCTAGTTTGCTCTTTGATTTTCATTAAGTATTAGGAGCAACCGAAGTAAATCTTTCTACAATAAAACGCATAATATCAAGCTTTTAACACCTGATACAATGCGTTTTTTTGATTATAAAGACTTTTAGCCTTGCCTCTAGGCGTTTAGAACCTTGTCTAAAAATTCTTTAAGTCGAGGATGTTGTGGATTATCAAAGATTTGGTCGGGTGTTCCGTCCTCGAGGAATTCACCGTCAGCAGTAAAGATTACACGATTGGCAACCTTTCGGGCAAATCCCATTTCGTGGGTTACGATGATCATAGTCATGCCTTGTTCAGCCAATTCCTTCATAACGTTAAGAACGTCGCCGACCATCTCAGGGTCAAGGGCAGAAGTGGGTTCGTCAAAGAGCATGATATCAGGGTTCATGGCTAGACCGCGAGCGATAGCCACACGCTGTTTTTGACCACCTGATAGGCTTTCAGGATTTGCATTGGCCTTATCAGCAAGTCCAACTTTTTCAAGGAGTTCCATTCCCAATTTTTCAGCTTCAGCCTTAGTCATCAACTTATGCTCTACTGGAGCGAAAGTGATATTTTCTAATACCGTCATGTGTGGGAAAAGATTGAAGTGCTGGAAAACCATTCCGACATTTTCACGAACGTGGTCCACGTTGGTTGCTTTATCCGTCAAATCATAACCATTAACCGTGATATGACCTTTTGTACCTTCCTCGAGGAGATTTAAGCTACGCAAGAAAGTTGATTTACCTGAACCAGAAGGTCCAATGATACAAACAACATCTCCTTCATAGAATTTCGCTGAGATTCCTTTAAGGACTTTGTTTTTACCATATTGTTTATGTAAATTATCAACATCGATTTTTAATTTAGCCATTATTGAATCCTCTTTTCTAAGCGTTTTGCAAGTCTAGTAAGAAGAGTGATAATCACAAGATAGAAGACTGCGAGAATTGCATACATTTTGAAACTTTGGTAGTTACGTGCAATGATAATTTTACCAGTTTGGAAGAGTTCTACCAAACCGATTGCAGATACGATCGTTGTATCTTTCAAAGCAATAACAAATTGGTTGACAAAGTTTGGAAGCATGAGTTTGGTTGCTTGCGGCAAGACAATCTTACGCATGGTTTTACTGTAAGAGATACCAAGGCTTCGACTAGCTTCCATTTGTCCAACTGGAACAGCTTTGATACCACCTCGAACGATTTCAGCAATATAGGCAGCTGAGTTTAGGGACAGGGCAATCGTACCAGCGACAAAGTCGTTGATTGGACTTTGTTGGCCTGTAAGGGATTCGATAAAGTTTGGAATTCCCCAGAAGATGAAGGCGGCAAGAATCATTAGTGGAATACCGCGAATCACATCAACAAAGATCTCTGAAACAAGACGAAGTGATTTATAAGGACTCACGCTAAACATACCAAAGATAATCCCAATCACGATCGCAATCGCAAACGAGATAAGGGCTAAGGCAAGTGTGATTCCAAGCCCGCTAAGGAGTTGCTTGTAGTTGTTTTGGAGTAAGCCCCAGATAGTAGTTTCGTCAACTGTATTTGTAGAAGTAGTTGTTGCTCCGCTTGCTAGATACTTGTCAAGAATTTTTTGGAATTCTCCATTAGCTTTGAGGTTGGCAAGTCCCTTATTAAACATTTCGATCAATTCAGGATTACTTCCCTTTTTAACTGCAAAGGCAGTTTCTCCAATCGGAGTTCCTTCAATAGGTGTTTTTAATTTTTGCCCTTGGCTGATAGAATATTTAAGAACTGGTTCGTCATCCATGACGGCATCAACTGCACCAGTGTTTAAACTGTCATACATAGATGAACCGTCTGCAAAGGTTTTAATTTTATAACCGTATTTGCTTTGATTTTCAGTTAGGAAGGTTTGAGAAGCCGTCCCGTTTTTCACACCAACGGTTTTACCATTCAAATCTTCATAAGAAGAAATGGTACTTGATTCCTTAACTCCAAGAATAGTATTAGCTGTATAGTAAGAATCAGAGAAATCAAAGGTTTCTTTCCGAGCGTCTGTAACAGACATACCGGCAATCATACCGTCAGCTTGACCAGATTGAACTGCGTTAATAGCAGCGTCAAAACCTGGGTTGGTGATTTCAATTTCAAAACCTTGGTCTTCGGCAATAGCCTTGATCAAGTCCATATCGATACCAGTGTACTGGTTACTTGAGTTTTGGAAGACAAAAGGTGCAAATGATGAATCACTCGCGATGACATACTTAGATTTGGTAGTGTCAGATTTTGCTACTCCAAGAGTGAAAATAGGTAACAAAATTAGTAAAAATGCTAGGATTTTTTTCTTCATGTTTAGTCTCCTTTTCAGAATATTTACCCATTATAGCAGAAACTAAAAAAGTTGGCAAATATTTAGCATTTTTATGTAAGAAGATATAACATCGTTTTAGAACTGTTCAAAAGTTGAGAAGCAGTCAGTCCGTACTTTTTATGGTAAAATTGAAGGATAGAAAATGTGTATGAGGCAATTATGATCAATAGAATTACAGACAACAAATTTAAACTTGTATCCAAATACCAACCATCTGGGGATCAACCGCAAGCTATCGAACAGTTGGTAGATAATATCGAGGGTGGAGAAAAGGCTCAAATACTGATGGGGGCGACTGGTACAGGGAAAACCTATACCATGAGCCAGGTGATTTCCAAAGTTAATAAACCAACCCTAGTCATCGCCCACAATAAGACTCTAGCAGGCCAGCTCTATGGGGAGTTTAAGGAATTTTTCCCTGAGAATGCCGTCGAGTACTTCGTATCCTACTATGATTACTATCAACCTGAAGCTTATGTTCCCTCTAGTGATACTTATATCGAAAAAGATAGTTCAGTCAACGATGAGATTGATAAACTTCGTCACTCCGCTACATCAGCACTCTTGGAGCGTAACGATGTCATCGTTGTAGCATCTGTATCTTGTATTTATGGTTTGGGTTCCCCTAAAGAATATGCTGACAGCGTGGTAAGTTTACGCCCAGGTCTTGAGATTTCTCGTGATAAACTGCTTAATGAATTGGTTGATATTCAGTTCGAACGCAACGACATTGATTTTCAGCGGGGAAGATTTCGCGTACGTGGGGATGTGGTGGAAATTTTCCCAGCCTCTCGTGATGAGCATGCCTTTCGTGTTGAGTTCTTTGGAGATGAGATTGATCGTATTCGTGAAGTCGAAGCTCTGACGGGGCAAGTTCTGGGCGAAGTGGACCATTTGGCGATTTTCCCAGCCACTCACTTTGTGACCAATGACGACCACATGGAAGTAGCTATTGCCAAGATTGAAGCCGAGTTGGAGAAGCAGCTAGCTCTCTTTGAGAAGGAAGGCAAACTGCTGGAAGCTCAACGCTTGAAACAACGTACAGAGTACGATATCGAGATGCTCCGTGAGATGGGCTATACAAACGGCGTTGAAAACTACTCCCGTCACATGGATGGTCGTAGCGAAGGAGAGCCTCCTTATACATTACTCGATTTCTTCCCTGATGATTTCTTGATTATGATTGATGAGAGCCACATGACTATGGGGCAAATCAAGGGCATGTACAATGGTGACCGTTCTCGTAAGGAGATGTTGGTTAATTATGGTTTCCGTTTGCCATCTGCCTTGGATAATCGTCCTCTTCGTCGTGAAGAGTTCGAAAGTCATGTGCATCAGATTGTTTACGTTTCAGCGACACCTGGAGATTATGAACACGAGCAGACTGAGACAGTGATTGAGCAAATCATTCGTCCGACAGGGCTTTTGGATCCTGAGGTGGAAGTCCGTCCGACAATGGGACAGATTGATGACCTCTTAGGTGAAATCAATGCCCGTGTTGAAAAGAACGAGCGAACCTTTATCACCACCTTGACCAAGAAAATGGCTGAAGACTTGACTGACTACTTCAAAGAAATGGGTATCAAGGTCAAATATATGCACTCGGATATCAAGACTTTAGAGCGGACAGAGATTATCCGTGACTTGCGCTTGGGAGTCTTTGATGTCTTGGTTGGAATTAACCTCCTTCGTGAAGGGATTGATGTGCCAGAAGTTAGTCTGGTAGCTATACTAGATGCCGACAAGGAAGGCTTCCTTCGTAACGAGCGTGGACTCATTCAGACCATCGGTCGTGCTGCCCGTAATAGCGAGGGACATGTAATCATGTATGCGGACACTATGACTCAGTCTATGCAACGTGCCATCGATGAAACGGCTCGCCGCCGTAAAATCCAGATGGCTTATAATGAAGAACACGGTATTATTCCACAAACGATTAAGAAAGAAATCCGTGATCTGATTTCTGTAACCAAGGTAGTTGCCAAGGAAGAGGACAAGGAAGTCGATATCAATAGCCTTAACAAACAAGAACGCAAAGAATTGGTCAAGAAACTGGAAAAACAAATGCAAGAAGCCGTCGAAGTGCTTGACTTTGAACTGGCAGCTCAGATTCGTGATATGATGTTGGAAGTCAAGGCGTTGGATTGAGGGATAAATATGATCGATTTAAGAAAACTAATAGAAGAAGATTTGGTGCCTTTGTGGGAAATTGCTTATTCACAATCTAATCCAATTTGGAAGCAGTATGACGCTCCCTATTATGACGATTATCAGTATTTTCCTAATTTTAAAGAATTTAAACTACAAAAATTAGAATCCACTCTAAACAACTCAAATCGCCTTGGTATTTTTGTTGATGATAGACTAGTTGGGACTGTTTCGCGCTACTGGGTATGTAAAGAAACAAGATGGATGGAATTGGGAATTTGTATTTATGATAACAAATTTTGGAACTCTGGAATTGGAAAAGCTGCTATGCTACAGTGGATAGATCGGACATTTCAGGATTACTTGGAGTTGGAGCATCTTGGTTTGACAACTTGGTCAGGAAATTTTGGTATGATGAAATTGGCTGAAAAACTAAGAATGAAAAAAGAAGCTCATATTCCAAAAGTTCGTTATTATCAAGGTGTTTATTATGATAGTATTAAATACGGCATTTTGAGAGAAGAATGGGAGGAAGCAAATGGTCATCACTATCAAACAGATGGAAACTCCTGAAGAGATAGAAGGTAAGTCCCTCGTTCATTGGCAGACGTGGAGAGAGGCTTATGATGACCTTTTACCTGCAGAATTTCAGGAGACGATGACATTAGAAAAATGTCGATTCTTTAGTCAAAAATATCCAGAGAATACCTTGATTGCGATGGATGGAAAGAAGGTCGTTGGATTTATCAGCTATGGAAATTTTCGTGATGAGGCCATTCAAGCTGGTGAAATCATAGCCTTATATGTTTTAAAAGATTACTATGGAAAAGGTGTGAGTGAACAGTTAATGCATGCTGCATTTGTTGCTCTCGATCATTTCTCTGAAATTTATTTATGGGTATTGAAAGATAATAAGAGAGCCATTGCTTTCTATCAAAAAATGGGTTTTACTTTTGATGGCCAAGAAAAAATACTTAAACTTGGAAAACCTGTTAAGGAATTGAGGATGATGTGTTCTTCAAATAAAAATTCCTAAAAGAAGTATCTATCAATCTTTGAACCGTTATCAACTAATCAAGTCTAAAAAGTGAAATAGATAGAATGAAACAAAGAGATGAAGGAGAAGACGAATGAAAATTTTAGTCATCAATGGGCATCCCGATAAGGAAAGTTACTGTCAGGCTATTTTTCAAACTATTGTAGAAAATATTGACTTAGGTCGCCATGAACTTGAAGTCATCAACCTTAATGAAGAGGATTTTGACCCGGTCCTTCGCTACGGCTATCGAAAGCGGATGGAGGAAGATTCCTTTATCCTTCGTTCTCAGGAATTAATCCAATGGGCAGATCATTTCATCTTTATTTATCCAATCTGGTGGAGTAGTATGCCTAGCCTCATGAAAGGTTGGATTGATCGTGTCTTTACACCTGGAATTGCCTACTCAGCCAATGACCAGGGAAGTTTTATTTGGAATTACCTCAGAGGCAAGCAGTTTAAAAAGTTATTAAAAGGGAAAACGGCCAGTATTTATGCAACTTCGATGGCACCTACCTGGTGGTACAAGATCTTTTCAGGTCCTATCAACATTCCAGATAGCTATGGCATCTCTGTTTTGAAAAATGCGGTCTTGAATCACTGTGGAATTAAAACCAAGCGCGTGTGCGTACTAGGTGAAGTTGGACGGGATGTGAATACAGCAAGTATGCGTGAAGAACATCTCCAAAAAGTAGCAGAAGAAGTTAAAAAATTATCATGAAACAAAAAAGTAAGAGACAGAAAACATTAAAAAAAACCAGAAATCAAAGCGAAAGCTTGGTCTACTAGACCGCATGAATCTGTGGTTTGTGCAACATTCAACAATTGACTGGATCCTTGATGCAAGCGTTCTGTTCTTTTCTGCTCTAGGAATATTATATCTATTGTACGGAACAACCATTATTCCAAGTCCCTATCGGAAACTGCATTATAGTTTTCCACTTTATTTAAATATCGTTCTTTTGGTGAATGCATCTTATCATACTTTCCCTTCGTACCTTTAGGAAAGGCTGGATTTCCTTGCGAAATTTTGCAGAAGTGTTTTTATATCCTAACGGAATTGCTTGTGTATTACAGTTAACGATTGGGATGACCTCTAAAACAGGAAGATGTTTACTTCCGATATGGGCATTAGACTATCGCTATATCTGGTTTCCCCTCGTTACTTATTTCATTTTCTTTCTAGTGCCTATTGTGACAATTATAATTTCCAAGTATATTGAAAAGAAAACGGGAAGATTTACTCGAATGAAAAAACATAAAAGAAAATCAAACACAAAAAAGAATTTATCAAGGAAAGAAAGTTTTCAGTTTTGGCTGGATTCTCATAAATTTTTAGGATTCTTCCTGGTCCTTGGTCTTGTCCTAGGAATAGGTTTAGGTGTGACTCTAATTTTCAAAAGCCTTCCTATTCCTTCACCATACAGAGATATCAACTATAGTTTTCCAATATATATAAATCTTTTCTGTCTGGTCTATAGATTATTTGACTATTGGTTCTTAGACTTGTCAAGGACAAGAATGACAATAAAAAGATATGCAGAATTATTTATCTATCTTAATAGTATCGGTTTAATAGTCCATCTATTTTTAGGAGTTGGTGGGAAAAATAGTAAAGGGATTTTACCTTCTCTCTTATCCCTAGATCACCGCTACATCTGGTTTCCTATCACAACCTATCTAGTCTTTTTCTGTCTAGCAACCTTAGCCACTCTCATGATCAAATATATAGAAAAGAAAAGGAGTAAATAATGTTCAAATACCTGAATGTGTTTAGAATTGTCTATCTTATCCTTCTGACCTTTGTTCTTGTTCATTGTTGTCTTGGATTGTTTGGTTTATCTTTTACTCCTGGTCCATGGAATTTTTGGTTCCTTTGTTTGTGTCTTATTTTATTGATTCACCCCTGGGTTCTTTACTATAAAAAGAGAGGATTTGAATGGTATCACATAATCTTTCAGTTATTGAGCACATATGTCGCTTTTCAAATTTTTATAATTACTTTCTTTTTATGCTCCGTGGATGATCATCCTATTATTCCGATAAATTTAGATTATAAAGTTGAAAATAATGAAATTCTCATTGATAAAGGATTCTTTATTCATCGCTATTATGAATACCATGATTTGGTAGCTCCATTAATTATGAAGACAGAAATTAAATATACGATAAATAGAGAGTTTTAATCTCAAGAAAATAAGTGAAATTTCCCTTTCGACTCTAAATAATACTGAAATAGAGTTTAAATTATGATGAAATATCTAAACGTTTTTAGAATAATTTACTTATTCTTATTAGCCTTTATGTTTGCTCATGTTATTTTAGGACAGTATGGTTTGGCCTTTACCCCAGTCTTGTGGGATATCTGGTTCTTTGGTCTTTGCTTGACCTTATTTATCCATCCGTGGACCATCTTCTATAAATCTAGAATCTTTCAATGGCATCACCTAATTTTTCAGGCTCTCAGTGGATTCTTTGCATTCTTGATCTGGTTTATGATATTTTTATTTTTCTCCACGGTTCCAGATTCATCTATGCCTATCAATTTAGACTACTATGTGATTAGGGAAAAAAATGAAATAAGAATCATCAGAGGATTCTTACTCCATGAAATTCATGAATATCATGACTTAGTTAATCCTTTGATTATGAAGTCTAAAGTTAAGTATGTAGAAAAAAATTAAACATTAGAAAGTGAGTCCTATGTCTAGAGCACAATTAACCATTCTAACTAATATTTGTTTAATAGAAGATCTTGAAAATCAGCGCGTGGTTATGCAGTATCGATCGCCTGAAACAAACCGCTGGTCTGGCTATGCTTTTCCAGGAGGTCATGTGGAAGATGGTGAGGCCTTTGCAGAATCTGTTATTCGTGAAATATACGAGGAAACAGGTCTGACGATTCAAAATCCTCAACTTGTCGGCATTAAAAATTGGCCCCTAGATACAGGTGGGCGCTATATAGTCATTTGTTATAAGGCAACAGAGTTCTCTGGGACCCTTCGCTCTTCAGATGAAGGGGAAGTTTCTTGGGTGCAAAAAGACCAGATTCCAAATTTGGATCTGGCCTATGATATGTTACCTTTGATGGAGATGATGGAAGCTCCAGACAAGTCTGAATTTTTCTACCCTCGCCGTACAGAAGACGATTGGGAAAAGAAAATCTTCTAATCCTTTACTAAATAACCTAACTTATCCAAGGCCTTCTCGATATAGAGGAGGTCTTGTTCATTTTCAGCTTCGACTAGGTGATAATGGACGCCATCTGTTAATTCAGAAAGTGGTCTAAAGTCAGACCTTTCGACTTGCTCTAAAAAATGCTGAACGTCCCGACGACAAGAGAGTTTGAGCAAGGTTTCAATTTCACCGTAGACAGGATGATCAATCAAGGTATTCTGAACACGTCCTCCATTATCGACGATAGCTAGAAGTTCTTGACCGATTTCTTCCATCTCGTGCTTTACTTTAAACAGCTTGTGAACATACGGACTGGTTTTGCTTTCTTTATAAATATAGCCACGATTGGTTGATAAGATAGGAGCACCATCTGCACGAAGAACAGCAATGTCCTGAACGATAATCTGGCGAGTGACATGAAAATGTTCTGCTAAGCTTTTTCCGTTTAGAGGTTTTTGAGCTTCTTTTAAGAGTTGTAGAAGTGCTTCTTTTCGATTTTTTGTCATATTCTTCTTTCTTAACGCTTAACGGCGTTTTCTCAATGCTTTATAAACAGCTAGTGCTAAGTAATAGTCTACCATACTATGGATAATAGTACCAAATCCAACCAATACAAATAAGACATAGAACATATTTTTTAGGTCGGTTCCGGTGCTAGCATAAAAAATCATACAAGCCAAGACCTCAGCAATAGCGTGAACCAAGCCAAGTACAAAGTTAAAAAGCAAAGAAGATTTCTTATTATCCAAGGTTTGAGGATATTTTTGGAGATAGAAAGCACCTAGACTTCCAAAGAAGATGTGAGAGAAGGCACGAAGTACGATGACAATGGGGTACCCAGCCATGAGAAATCCTAAACTAGAAGCTATAATGACAAAAATTGCCATCCAAGGTGAGAGAAACATAGCGATAAAGATAGCAACGTGACTTCCTAGAGTGTAGGAAGCGGGAGGAATGACAATTTTAAAGGGCATGACCAAAGGAATCAAAATAGCGATAGCCGTCAGTATAGCTGTAAAAGTCATAAATTGTGTTTTCTTTTGTGGGTTCATAATAACTCCTTTTTATCTGTATATACAGATGTATAGTACAATAAATTTTTGATCAAGTCAAGGGGTAAAATTACATTAAAAGAAAAGTTCAGTTAAAGTATGGTAAAGAATCTATGAGAAGTCTGTAAGGATTGGTTTTCTAGGAAATCTTAACAAAATTTTGGATAGGTATTCAATTAACTAAAAGTAGTTATTTTCTTGAGCTCTAGCTTTGAGATTGAGATCCGTCTGTGGATCATTTTATACATGATTTTAAAAAATGAGGTGTCAACTCTAAGGAATCTAGATTAAAACACTTAGAATTTTCTATATAGGGAAATAAAAAGAAAAGAAATTTTTAAAAAATAAGCAAAAAACTCTTGCTTTATCATTTACAATGTGCTATACTTATAAACGGTTTGAAAAAACTGCCTAAGACAGTAGGGGAGCTTGACTCATAAATATCCTACCGAGGACAAAACGTATCATGTAAAAGAAGCGTATTGTACTTTCGTGTCTAGGTTTGGGCGCGTTTTTCTTTTGGAAAAATTCCCCAAGCAAAATAATTACGGAGGTGAACACACTAATGAGTGAAGCAATTATTGCTAAAAAAGCGGAACTAGTTGACGTAGTAGCTGAGAAAATGAAAGCTGCTGCATCAATCGTCGTTGTAGACGCTCGTGGTTTGACAGTTGAACAAGATACAGTTCTTCGTCGTGAGCTTCGTGGAAGCGAAGTTGAGTATAAAGTTATCAAAAACTCAATCTTACGTCGTGCAGCTGAACAAGCTGGACTTGGAGAATTGGCATCTGTTTTTGTTGGACCATCTGCTGTAGCATTTTCTAACGAAGATGTTATCGCACCAGCGAAAATCTTGAACGATTTTGCTAAAACTGCTGACGCACTTGAAATCAAGGGTGGTGCAATCGAAGGCGCTGTCGCATCAAAAGAAGAAATCGTTGCTCTTGCAACTCTTCCAAACCGCGAAGGACTTCTTTCTATGCTCCTTTCTGTACTTCAAGCGCCAGTGCGCAACGTTGCTCTTGCAGTCAAAGCGGTTGCAGAAAGCAAAGAAGACGCAGCTTAATCTTAAGCTACGCAGCGTAGCCTAGCTACGAAAAAAATAAAAACTAATTTTAAAACTTATTTGGAGGAAATAACAATGGCATTGAACATTGAAAACATTATTGCTGAAATTAAAGAAGCTTCAATCCTTGAATTGAACGACCTTGTAAAAGCTATCGAAGAAGAATTTGGTGTAACTGCAGCTGCTCCTGTAGCTGTAGCTGCTGCTGGTGGTGCTGAAGAAGCTGCTAAAGATTCATTTGACGTTGAATTGACAGCAGCAGGCGACAAAAAAGTCGGCGTTATCAAAGTTGTACGTGAAATCACTGGTCTTGGTCTTAAAGAAGCTAAAGAACTTGTTGATGGTGCACCAGCACTTGTTAAAGAAGGTGTTGCAGCAGCAGAAGCTGAAGAACTTAAAGCTAAATTGGAAGAAGCTGGAGCTTCAGTTACTCTTAAATAATAGAGCGACTACATTTGTAGCTTAAAAACATGATTAAACCGCTATTCTTTGGAGTAGCGGTATTCTTTATAATTGAAAAGAGAAAATTTATAAAGTGTCTCCAGTTGTTCCATAAGATTTTCATCATAAAGTTCTGGAGTTTGATTAGAGAACCATGTCAATCAAACTCCAACGCTCGATAAAGCGATGATGTATCTGTGGAAGGAGATTATGTTTGCTAAGGTATTTTTTGCAGAAATAGTGGTACAATATCCTTAGAGTAGTTCAAAATTTATCTTTGCTAGGGGAAAGGGAGATTGAACTCCCTGATGCATCCGTCTTAGTATGGGATTAATGTCCTATAAAAAGGAAATGTTATAAAGGTGATATTGATGGAAAGATATGAATTTACAGCGACAACAGCAAAATCAGATATAATAATTGGTATCCTTTTTCCCATGTTCCTCATGCTTCCTGTATTGGGAATACAGTTGGCTACATTCTATTTAAAACTGAATGATTTTTTTAAATCACAACCTCTTTTTCTTTATACGATAGTATTAGTATTTTTTGGTATTAGTTTTCTTTTAATTAAAAAAATACAAGGTAGTCTAGTGAAGAATTTTGTCGTAGAATTATCTGGAAGAAATATTAGGATTCGGTGTGATGGAAAGGAGATTGTATCAGGAGAAGTTATTTTCTGTAGGATAAAAAATAAGGAGCCTAAACTGGGGGCGAGAGCCTTAAATGTAGACATAGACACCAAGGGGGATAACATTAAATTTCGAGTTCGGTCTAAGGAATATGAAAATTTATCATCTTCTACTTGGAATCCTCTCGGGACAAGCAAACCCTCTGATGTAGAAACGTTATTATCTTTGGGCAAAAAAATAAAAAATGTTATGGAAGAAGAAGTTTTGATAGAAGATGAAGCTTCAAAAAAACCTCGATCGTTTTGATTGAGGTTTTTAGCATATTTCTTAAACAATACCTTGTGCAATTTTAAATGTTTTAGTAAAGATTCCTTATAAAAAATTTTACTTCTTAATTACTTTTTGATATAATAGACGACAAGAAAGAATATCTTATTGGTAAATCTTAAGCGAGCCTGAGATAGTGAGAGTCAGGTGATTGAGAGATAAGTGTGGCGCTTTTGGTTAATTTTATTAAAAATAATGAAGTAATAAATTAGGGTGGAACCGCGTTTTTGACGCCCCTAGGTCACTTGACTTAGGGGGAAAGACACGGTTCTTTTTGCATTCTGAGTCGCAAGAAATTAGATGAAAAAGGAGTTAATAATGTCTAAAAAACTAACCTTCCAAGAGATTATCTTGACTTTGCAACAATACTGGAACGACCAGGGTTGTATGCTCATGCAGGCTTATGATAATGAAAAGGGTGCAGGAACCATGAGTCCTTACACTTTCCTTCGTGCCATTGGTCCTGAACCATGGAATGCAGCTTATGTTGAGCCTTCTCGTCGTCCAGCGGACGGTCGTTACGGGGAAAATCCAAACCGTCTCTACCAACACCACCAATTCCAAGTGGTTATGAAACCTTCTCCAGCAAATATCCAGGAGCTTTACCTTGAGTCTTTGGAGAAATTGGGAATCAATCCTTTGGAACACGATATTCGTTTCGTTGAAGATAACTGGGAAAACCCATCAACTGGTTCCGCTGGTCTTGGATGGGAAGTTTGGCTTGACGGTATGGAAATCACTCAGTTCACTTACTTCCAACAAGTAGGTGGATTGGCAACAGGGCCTGTAACTGCTGAGGTAACTTATGGTTTGGAACGTTTGGCTTCTTATATCCAAGAAGTAGACTCAGTTTACGATATTGAGTGGGCTCCTGGTGTTAAATACGGAGAAATTTTCCTTCAACCTGAATACGAGCATTCAAAATACAGCTTTGAAGTTTCAGATCAAGACATGCTTCTTGAAAACTTCGAAAAATTTGAAAAAGAAGCTGGACGTGCATTAGAACTAGGTCTTGTGCATCCAGCCTACGACTACGTTTTGAAATGTTCACATACATTCAACTTGCTTGATGCTCGTGGAGCAGTTTCAGTTACAGAACGTGCTGGTTATATCGCTCGTATCCGTAACTTAGCCCGTGTCGTAGCTAAAACATTCGTAGCAGAACGTAAGAAACTCGGTTACCCACTGCTAGACGAAGCCACACGCGCAAAACTCCTAGCAGAAGAGGAAGAATAAAGAGTGTATTAGATAGGATTGGTTGATAGAGCAATCCTACAGGACCAGTTGCCGCCGTGATAGAGGTATCGTTAGAGAAACTAACGATACCAGGCAAAATTGGAGACCTTAGGCTCCAATTTTAGCAATGAAACGACGCAGTCGGTTGCTTGCGTGCCAATCACATAAGGCAAACTGGAAAAAAAGATATTTTTCGGAGAAAAAACATGACAAAAAACTTATTAGTAGAACTAGGACTCGAAGAGTTACCTGCCTACGTTGTCACACCAAGTGAAAAACAACTAGGCGAAAAAATGGCAGCCTTCTTGGATAATAACCGTCTTTCATACGAAGGAATTCAAACCTTCTCAACTCCACGTCGTTTGGCTGTTCGCGTACTTGGTTTAGCAGACCAACAGACTGATTTGACTGAAGATTTTAAAGGACCTTCTAAGAAAATTGCTTTGGATGCAGAAGGAAACTTTTCTAAAGCAGCACAAGGTTTTGTCCGTGGAAAAGGCTTGACTGTAGATGACATTGAATTCCGTGAAATCAAAGGTGAAGAATATGTCTACGTAACTAAGCATGAAGCTGGAAAACCAGCTGAGGAAGTTTTGGCTGGAATTCCAGAATTATTGGCTAGTTTAAGCTTCCCAGTAAGTATGCATTGGGCAAACAATACCTTTGAATATATCCGTCCAGTCCATACATTGACAGTTCTTTTGGATGATGCGGCACTTGATATGGATTTCCTAGATATTCATTCAGGAAGAGTTAGCCGTGGACATCGTTTCCTTGGCCACGAAGTAGAAATTCAGCATGCTGACAGCTATGAAGAAGACCTGCGCAAAGTTTATGTTATTGCTGATAGCACTGAACGCGAAAATATGATTCGTGAGCAAATTAAGGCTATTGAAGCTGAAGAAGGTGTTCAGGTACAAATTGATGAAGGACTCTTGAATGAAGTTCTGAATTTGGTTGAATACCCAACTGCCTTCATGGGGAATTTTGATCCTAAGTACCTAGAGGTTCCAGAAGAAGTTTTGGTCACTTCAATGGAGACTCATCAACGCTACTTTGTAGTTCGTGACCTTGATGGAAATCTAAAACCAAACTTTATTTCTGTTCGTAACGGAAATGCAGAGTATTTGGATAATGTCGTCCGAGGAAATGAGAAAGTCTTAGTTGCGCGTCTTGAAGATGGTGAATTTTTCTGGCGTGAAGACCAAAAATTGAAAATTGAAGATCTTGTAGCTAAATTATCACACGTAACCTTCCATGAAAAGATTGGTTCATTACGTGAACACATGATTCGTACTGGGCAAATTGCTATCCTTTTAGCAGAAAAAGCAGGTTTATCAGTTGATGAAACTGTTGACCTTGCTCGTGCTGCAGCTATTTATAAGTTTGACCTCTTAACTGGTATGGTTGGTGAATTTGATGAGCTTCAAGGAATCATGGGTGAGAAATATGCTCTTCTCGCTGGTGAGAATGCAGCAGTGGCACAAGCTATTCGTGAACACTACCTTCCAGATTCTGCTGACGGAGCTCTTCCTGAGTCTAAAGTCGGAGCAATCCTTGCACTAGCTGATAAATTGGATACTCTTTTGTCCTTCTTCTCTGTTGGCTTGATTCCATCTGGTTCAAACGACCCTTATGCCCTTCGTCGTGCAACACAAGGGATTGTTCGTATCTTAGAAGAATTTAGTTGGAATATTCCAATGGACGAGTTGATTGCGAGCCTTTATGCCTTATCGTTTGATAGTTTAACTTACGATAACCAAGAAGAAGTGCTTAACTTCATCAAAGCTCGTGTTGATAAGATGATGGGTTCTACAGCAAAAGATATTAAGGAAGCTGTTCTAGCAAGCTCAAACTTTGTTGTTTCTGATATGATTGAAGCTGCAGAAGCTTTAACTGAAGCTGCAAAAACTGAAGATTACAAATCATCAGTTGAGTCTCTATCTCGTGCCTTTAACCTAGCAGAAAAGGCAGAAGGTTCAGTTAAAGTTGATGCCAGTCTCTTTGAAAATGAAGAAGAAAAAGAACTTGCTCAAGCAGTAGAAAAACTTGAATTGAAAGGATCAGCTAACGATAAATTAAGACAACTATTTGCTCTTAGTCCAGTTATTGATGCATTCTTTGACAATACCATGGTTATGGCGGAGGATGTCGATGTTAAGAATAATCGTTTGGCTATTCTTGCTGAACTTGTGAATAAAGCAAAAACAGTGGCTGCTTTTAATCTTCTTAATACAAAATAGAAATTAAAAACTAGATTGGAGGTTCAAATATGACACCAGAAAAAATCGCTCGAATTAACGAGCTTGCTAAAAAGAAAAAAACAGAAGGTTTGACTGCTGAAGAAAAAGTAGAACAAGCCAAACTTCGTGAAGAGTACATCGAAGGCTATCGTCGTTCTGTTCGTCACCACATTGAAGGAATCAAAATTGTGGATGAGGAAGGGAATGACGTAACTCCTGAAAAACTTCGCCAAGTGCAACGTGAAAAAGGCTTGCATGGACGAAGCCTTGACGATCCAAATTCATAATTTTGAGATATAGAAAACTCGGTCAGTGAAAGCTAACCGAGTTTTTGTTTTAAAAAGAGAGTGGGACAGAAATCGGTAATTCGTTAGAATTCGATTTCGTCGTCCCACCTCCGCACAGTTGAGTAGGGCTGTAAAAGCTGATGAAATCAGCGTAGTAGAGCCTATTCAACTACTGCGTCTTGCTCGACAATCCAAAGACAATTTAGAGGCTAGGACTTTTGTCCCAGCCTCTTGATAACTAGTTACTTGCCCCAGAAGTAGCATCCGCATCTCCATGGCCTCCGTCAGCTGAGTCAGAAGCACCAGAAGTAGCATCTGCGTCACCGTGGCCTCCAGCAGGAGCAAACGGACCGCTTCCTCCTACCAAACGTTGACCAGTTTCTTTCAAGTACCAGTCAAGCCATGGTTGGAAGTTAAAGACAATTTCATTGATACCAGCATATGATCCATCAGGATAGTACATAGCTTGGTAGTTGTGAGTATTGATAACACCTGCAGGTGAACCTGGAACAATTGTACGTACGTATTCTTGGTTGCCATTGCGAAGCGTACCAATAACCCACTCAACGTTTTTCATACGTGCTGGTGGAAGTGATCCATGAACTGTTGACATACGGCTACCAGATTGAGATGGTACACGTTTAGCAAACATCGTATCAGGATCTTGGTGAGCATTGTTGTAGTAGAGGAATTGGTTGTTATCGTCAGCATATGTCAATTCAAATGGCATAGCTTTCAAGAACATATCAATTTGGTTAACTGTAAGGATACCATGGTCAAGTTTAACGTATGTATCACCTGAAACAGCACCTGTGATTTCTGCAACTTTTTCTACCCAGTTTGGATCGTCAGGATCAACTTCTGTAATAGTTGTAGCGATTGGTTTTCCACAATCCAAGTCTTCTGGTTCAATTGGTTTTGGTTTTTTCAATTTAGAAACGACTCCTACGTATTTGACAAAGTTATCTAAGCAAGTTTCAAGGAATTTAACAGTTCCTTCGTTAATAATATCTCCGTTAGCATCAAAAGCTTCTTTAGCTTTTCCAAGAAGGAATTCATTACCAGGCAATGTGTAGGCATTCACTCCTGGTGCGTCAAGGATCTTGCGAAGGTGAACTTGGGCACGTGAAGTTCCTTGGTCATAGTATGAAGCACCAACGATCATAACTGGTTTGTTTTCGAATGGATGAACTTCGTATGAAAGCCATTCAAGGACTGACTTAAGTGAAGCAGAAATAGTGTGGTTGTGCTCTGGAGTAGCAATAATGACACCATCAGCACGAGTGATTTTGTTGTAAAGAAGACGTAATTGGAAGCTTTCATCCCATTTTTCATCTTGGTTAAACATTGGAACTTCATCGATTTCCAAAACCTCTAGTTCAAATTTAATTTTAAACTGACGGCGGATGAATTCCAAGAGTTTGCGGTTATATGATTGATCGTAGTTTGATCCAACAAGTCCAACAAATTTCATTCTATTTTGTCTCCTATCTTACAAGTTTTCCCAGTCAAATTCTTCTGCATCTTTGCGAAGCAATTCCTGCGCGCTACGCAATTTTTCAGTAATCTTGACAAAGATACGGAAGTCATCAAAGATGGCATCTAATTTATTAATAACATCAAGATCTACCAAGTCACCATTCTTATCAAATGCTTGAAGAGAATGAGAAAGCAAGAATTCGTCAGGTAGAACTGTCGCTTTAATCTCTGGCGCATTCAAAATTTGACGAAGTTGCAATTGAGCACGTGAAGAACCAAGAGTACCATATGAAGCACCAGTAATCATGACTGGTTTATTTAAAAGTGGGAATACTCCGTAAGAAATCCAAGCAAGGGCGCTCATAAGTACAGCTGGAATTGAGTGGTCATATTCTGGAGTACCGATAATAACACCATCAGCTGCTTCGATTTTAGCTACGATTTCCATAGCCTCAGCCGGGATTTGTTTGTCGGCTGGTTTGTTGAAAACTGGAAGATCTTTAATTTCGACCAATTCGATTTCTGCTTTATCAGCAAAGTGTTTTTGCATATATTGTAGCAGTTGGCGGTTTGTGGAACGTTTAGAGTTGGTTCCTACAATAGCAATAAGTTTAAGCATGGGCTTTCCTTTCTCTTTTGCATTATTAATTAATTACCGTTGGATACCAGATGAACAAGCGATGCGTCCATCTTTGTCAATGAGGATGGCTTCGATACCATCAATATTTTCGACTTGCCACATGATTGATGCGCTACGTTGGCCAAACAATCGTGTAGTCCATATCTCGCCGTCGACAGATCGATTTGATATAATGGTCAAACTAGCTAAATCCGTTTCAATAGGATAGCCTGTTTCACTATCGAGAATGTGATGATAATCCTTGCCATTGATTTCAAGATGCCGTTCATAAATACCAGATGTAACAACTGATTTTCCAGTAATAGACAAGGTCATCAGGTGATTACCGCGTGGATTATTTGGATCTTGAATGCCGATTTGCCACGGATGTCCATCTTTTGATTGGTTGGTCCCAATTGTGAGGATGTTTCCTCCAAGATTGATAAGAGCAGAAGTGACGCCGTTTTCTTTTAAGAAAGCTGCAACCTTATCTGCACTGTACCCTTTTGCTAAACAACCCAAATCAATTTTCATTCCCTTTTTTTCAAGGAAAACAGTTGAATTCATTGAATCGAGTTTGATTAAGCGAGGGTCTATCAATGGTAAAACGGAAGCAATTTCTTCAGGACTAGCAACTTTCGCATCGGAAAAACCAATACGCCAGGTTTGAACCAAGGGGCCGATACTAATATTGAGATGACTTCCAGGTGCTAGACTATGGTCTAAACCAAAGGAAATCAGTTCAAATAAATCAGGATGAACCTTGACTGGAGCAATTCCAGCTCGATGGTTGATTTCCATCAATTCCGATTTAGAACTGTTGGCATTGAAGCGGAATTCAAGTTCCTTGAGCAAATCAAAAGCTTGACGGAGAAGATTATCGGCTTGTTCATGTACTAAGGAAATAGTAATCGTAGTTCCCATTAATCGCTCAGATGATGAACTAAGAGGCAAAGAATCAACTCCCTTCGAATCACTCGGAAATAGCTACAAATCTTGAATTAATAAGAAATTTAAAATTTATAATTTATTTCCATATAAATAGAATATCATAAAGTCAGCGTTTTCACAATTTATTTTTTACAAAAAGTCAAGAAATATGCTTAAAAAATTAAAAACACCTCCACATCAATGAGGATTCTTTGAAAACAAATTGATATATCTTTCAAAAACTTTCTTAAATAACATCAAACTGGTCAAAAGTCTTGAAAACGTTCACAGATAATGGTATACTTGAGGGGTAAATAAAAAAATAAAGGTAGGATTTATCTTATGAGTAAAATCGTAGTCGTGGGAGCTAACCACGCTGGAACTGCATGTATCAACACTATGTTGGACAACTTTGGAAACGAAAACGAAATCGTTGTATTTGACCAAAACTCAAACATTTCATTCCTTGGATGTGGAATGGCTCTTTGGATTGGTGAACAAATCGACGGCGCTGAAGGATTGTTCTACTCTGATAAAGAAAAATTGGAAGCAAAAGGTGCTAAAGTTTATATGAACTCACCAGTTCTTTCAATTGACTATGATAATAAAGTTGTTACTGCAGAAGTTGACGGTAAAGAGCACAAAGAATCATATGAAAAATTGATTTTTGCTACTGGTTCAACTCCAATCTTGCCACCGATCGAAGGCGTTGAAATCGTTAAAGGTAACCGTGAGTTCAAAGCAACTCTTGAAAACGTACAATTCGTTAAATTGTACCAAAACGCAGAAGAAGTTATCAACAAACTTGCTGACAAGAGCAAACACCTTGAGCGTATCGCTGTTGTAGGTGGTGGCTACATCGGTGTTGAGCTTGCTGAAGCTTTCGAACGTCTTGGAAAAGAAGTTGTCCTTGTTGATATCGTTGACACTGTATTGAACGGATACTATGACAAAGACTTCACACAAATGATGGCTAAAAACTTGGAAGACCACAACATCCGTTTGGCACTTGGACAAACTGTTAAAGCTATCGAAGGTGACGGTAAAGTTGAACGCTTGATCACTGACAAAGAAACATTCGATGTTGACATGGTTGTTCTTGCAGTTGGTTTCCGTCCTAACACAGCTCTTGCTGATGGCAAGATTGAACTTTTCCGCAACGGTGCCTTCCTTGTAGACAAGAAACAAGAAACATCACTTCCAGGAGTATTCGCTGTGGGTGACTGTGCGACTGTTTATGACAATGCTCGTAAAGACACTAGCTACATCGCTCTTGCATCAAATGCTGTACGTACTGGTATCGTAGGTGCATACAATGCTTGTGGACATGAACTTGAAGGAATCGGTGTTCAAGGATCAAATGGTATCTCAATCTATGGTCTTCACATGGTTTCAACTGGTTTGACACTTGAAAAAGCAAAAGCTGCAGGTTACAATGCAACTGAAACTGGCTTCAACGATCTTCAAAAACCAGAATTTATGAAGCATGACAACTATGAAGTAGCTATCAAGATCGTCTTTGATAAAGACAGCCGTGAAATCCTTGGTGCTCAAATGGTATCTCGTGATTCAGCAATCAGCATGGGAATCCACATGTTCTCATTGGCTATCCAAGAACATGTTACAATTGATAAATTGGCCTTGACAGACCTATTCTTCTTGCCACACTTCAATAAACCATACAACTACATCACTATGGCAGCATTGACAGCTGAAAAATAATGATTTGTGAAACGGAAGATTTAATTCTTCCGTTTTTATCATCAAAAAAATGAGAGTGGGACAGAAATCGGTAATTCGTTAGAATTCGATTTCGTCGTCCCACCTCCGCACAGTTGAGTAGGGCTGTAAAAGCTGATGAAATCAGCGAAGTAGAGCCCACTCAACCACTGCGTCTTGCTCGACAATCCAAAGACAATTGAGAGGCTAGGACTTTTGTCCCAGCCTCATTTTTGATATCTAGATGTCATGAAGTTTCTTCTTTTACGAAGGTGAACCCTTCTCCTAAAATTTCGTGTGCTTCAGTGATGGTAATAAAGGCCATCGGATCCACGGTATGTATCATTTCTTTCATCTTAATCATTTCATTTCTTGCTACGATACAGTAAATAATTTTTAAATCTTTTTGACTGTAGTAGCCTTGCCCAGAAATGAAGGTGACACCTCTACCGAGCTCTTCATTGATTTTATCAGCTAACTCCATAGGCTTTTGGGTGATGATCATAAATCCTTTACCAGCATATCCACCTTCACCAATCAAGTCGATAACTCTAGAGACGATGAAGTCAAATAGAAGTGTGTAGGTTACGAGACGAAGGTCTTGGAAAATAATTAAAATGAGCATTAGGATAAGGAAGTCTAGTGCAAAGAGTAATTTTCCAACGGAGATATTGGTGTACTTGTTGAGAATTCGAGCGACGATATCTGTTCCACCAGTGGTACCACCAGCATTGAAGATAACACCTAGACCAAGTCCCAAAAGAACACCCGCAACCAAGGCAACGATAACCAAATCTCCTTCAAGATTAAAGTGGAGAGGAATCTTTTCAAAGATTGCTAACCAAATGGATAAGGAAATGGTTCCGAGCAAACTTGTGTACAGAGTCTTTGAACCAAATATTTTCCAGGCTAGAATAAAGAGCGGGATATTGATTAAGAGGTTCATCAAAGAGATGGGAATGTTAAAGAGATAATACGTAATCAAGGTGATCCCAGTTGCTCCCCCCTCGAATAAGTGGTGGGGCACAACGAAATACGTGAGTCCGAAGGCATAGATGGCAGCTCCGAATATAATGGTTAAAATAGACTTGATATGCCGTAGCATTGAGCTTACCTCCTTTTTTTAAAAATCTAAAATGTTGACAGCCTTCAGGTTAAAAGTCCTTATTTTACTTTCATGGATTGAATTTTCTCAGGGTCGGGTGTGACACGGAGAGTCTTTTGTCCAGTATAAGTCACAAATCCTGGTTTACCACCTGTGGGCTTATTGAGTTTTTTGACTTCAATCATATCTACCTGAACGAGGTTGGAGAGACGGCCTTTTGAAAAGTAGGCAGCTAGCTCTGCCGCATCTGTCTTAACTTCGTCAGTAGGATTGAGATTGGCAGTGATAACAACGTGACTTCCAGGGATGTCCTTAGCATGGAACCAGAGTTCTTCTTTACGAGCCATTTTAAAGGTTAACTCGTCGTTTTGAAGGTTGTTACGACCAACTAGGATAATGGTTTTTCCGTCGCTTGCAAGATATTTTTCAGGTTTTTGTCGTTTCTGGATTTTCTCACGTTGTCTTCTGCGGATAAATCCTGTTTGGATCAATTCTTCACGAATTTCAGCAATTTCATCTAGTCCAGCCTGGTTGAGAACTGTCTCTACACTTTCTAGGTAACGAATAGTAGCCTTGGTTTCTTCGATTAGTTCAGTCAAGTATTTAACAGCTTCTTTTAATTTCTGATAACGCTTGAAGTAACGTTGAGCATTTTGGTTTGGTGTTAAAGCTTTATCAAGTGCAATCGTGATAGGTTGATTTGTGTAGTAGTTGTCCAAAATGACCTGATCTTGGTCATTGGGAACTTGATGAAGAAAAGTCGTTAGCAATTCACCTTTTTGACGAAATTCCTCTGCATTTTCAGTAGCTTGAAGTTCTTTTTCTTGTTTCTTTAGTTTTTGACGATTTTTTTGTAGCTCATTTTCAACTCGGCGAATGAGTTCGCTAGCTTGTTGCTTAACTCGATCACGCTCTGCCTTATCCTTGTAATAGACATCAAGTAATTGAGAAAGGTTGTCAAAATACTCCGTTGTTTTGCTAGAAAAAGGCACACAAGAGAAAGACTTGTCTGTTAAGCAAGGTTTGGTTTCTTGCTTAAAAAAGCTTCGGAAATTGGTTAGTTTATCATTCGTTAATAATTTTTCCAATTCGTATGCTGTATCACGACCTAAACCTTGAAAAAGCTTTTGAAGGTTTTTAGCTGTCAATTCTTGAGTTTGTAGAATCTCAAACAATTTTTCATCCTTGATGGTAAAAGGATTGTGAGCCTCTGTACTTGGAGGAGCGATATAAGTAGAACCTGGTAATAAGGTACGGTAGCTATTTTGAGAGAAACCGATATGCTTGATAACTTCAAGAATTTTGTGGCTAGACTTATCTACAAGTAGAATATTACTGTGTTTTCCCATAATCTCGATGATGAGAGTGGCCTGGATATGGTCCCCAATCTCGTTTTTATTGGAAACTGTGATCTCTACGATACGATCATTTTCGATTTGTTCGATAGATTCAATAACCGCTCCTTGAAGGTACTTTCTTAATACCATAATAAAAGTAGATGGCTGAGCAGGATTTTCAAAGGTTGACTCTGTTAACTGGATGCGACCAAAAACTGGGTGGGCAGACAGGAGCAAACGATGACTTTTACGATTGCTACGGATTTGCAGGACCAATTCTTGGTCAAAGGGTTGATTAATCTTTTGGATGCGTCCGTTAAGTAGTTCAGTCCGCAATTCCTCAACCATGTGGTGTAAAAAAAATCCATCAAATGACATGGTTCTCTCCTCGTGAATGTATTCCATAGTATTATATCAAAAAGGTAGAATAAAATCATAGAAATGTGATATAATAAAGCCAAGTAAAGAGAATCGAGAAATACATGTATATTGAAATGGTAGATGAAACGGGTCAAGTTTCAAAGGAAATTCTACAACAAACTCAAGAGATTTTAGAGTTTGCTGCTAAAAAGTTAGGGAAAGAAGACAAGGAGATGGCAGTCACTTTTGTGACAAACGAGCGTAGTCATGAGCTCAATTTGGAGTATCGTGATACCGATCGTCCAACAGATGTCATCAGTCTTGAATATAAACCAGAGATAGAGATTGCCTTTGATGAGGAAGATCTGGAAAATGATCCTGACTTGGCAGAAATGATGTCAGAATTTGACGCCTACATTGGTGAGCTTTTCATTTCCATTGACAAGGCACATGAGCAGGCTGAGGAGTACGGTCATAGTTTTGAGCGTGAGATGGGCTTCTTGGCAGTGCACGGCTTTTTACACATTAACGGCTATGATCACTACACTCCCGAAGAAGAAGCGGAGATGTTCGGTTTACAAGAAGAAATTTTGACAGCCTATGGACTCACAAGACAATAAACGAAAATGGAAAAATCGTGACCTAATATCCAGTTTAGAATTTGCCATTACAGGGATTTTGACTGCAATTGAGGAAGAACGTAATATGAGAAAGCATGCAGCGACAGCTCTTGTAGTTGTTCTTGCAGGTTTTGTTTTTCAGGTGTCACGAATCGAATGGTTATTTCTACTTATGAGCATTTTCATGGTGGTAGCTTTTGAGATTATTAATTCAGCTATTGAAAATGTAGTAGATTTGGCTAGTCACTATCACTTTTCTATGTTGGCAAAGAAAGCTAAGGACATGGCAGCTGGTGCCGTGCTTGTAGTCTCACTTTTTGCCGCTTTGACAGGTGCGCTTATCTTTCTCCCACGGATTTGGGACTTATTATTTTAAACAGTAAGAGGAAATTATGACATTTAAATCAGGCTTTGTAGCCATTTTAGGACGTCCAAATGTAGGGAAGTCAACTTTTTTGAATCACGTTATGGGGCAAAAGATTGCTATCATGAGTGATAAGGCGCAGACAACGCGCAATAAAATCATGGGGATTTACACCACTGATAAGGAACAAATCGTCTTTATCGATACACCAGGGATTCACAAACCTAAGACAGCTCTTGGAGACTTCATGGTAGAGTCTGCCTATAGCACCCTTCGTGAAGTGGACACCGTACTTTTCATGGTGCCAGCAGATGAGGCTCGAGGTAAGGGTGATGATATGATTATTGAGCGTCTTAAAGCTGCTAAAGTTCCTGTAATTTTGGTGGTCAATAAGATTGACAAGGTTCATCCAGACCAGCTCTTGGCTCAAATTGATGATTTCCGTAATCAGATGGATTTCAAGGAAATTGTTCCGATTTCAGCCCTTCAAGGAAATAACGTTTCTCGTCTAGTCGATATTCTAAGTGAAAATCTTGAGGAAGGTTTCCAATATTTTCCTGCGGACCAAATTACCGATCACCCAGAACGTTTCTTGGTTTCTGAGATGATTCGTGAAAAGGTCTTACACTTAACTCGTGAAGAAATTCCACACTCAGTTGCAGTAGTGGTGGACTCTATGAAACGAGACGAGGATACAGACAAGGTTCATATCCGAGCAACTATCATGGTCGAACGTGACAGCCAAAAAGGGATTGTCATCGGTAAAGGTGGTGCCATGCTCAAGAAAATTGGGACTATGGCCCGTCGTGATATCGAACTCATGCTAGGGGACAAGGTCTTCCTAGAGACTTGGGTCAAGGTTAAGAAAAACTGGCGAGATAAAAAGCTAGATTTGGCTGACTTTGGTTATAACGAAAAAGAATATTAAGAAGAGGTGGGCAGAAGCCTGCTTCTTGTTTTTAGAGAAGGAGGAGCTATGCCTGAATTACCAGAAGTTGAGACTGTCCGACGTGGTTTGGAAAAATTGATCCTAGGGAAGAAAATTTCAAACATTGAGATTCACTATCCTAAGATGATTAAGACAGATTTGGAGCAATTTCAGAAGGAAATGCCTGGTCAAGTTATTCAAACAATGGGACGTCGTGGCAAGTATTTACTTTTCTATTTATCCGACAAAGTTTTAATCTCTCACTTGAGAATGGAAGGCAAGTATTTTTATTACCCAGACCAAGTGCCAGAACGCAAACATGCTCATGTGTTGATTCATTTTGAGGATGGCGGGACTTTAGTCTATGAGGATGTCCGCAAGTTTGGGACTATGGAATTGCTTGCTCCTGAACTTCTAGAAGCTTACTTTCTATCTAAAAAGCTTGGACCAGAGCCTACCGAACAGGACTTTGACTTAGAGATTTTTAGAGGTGCCTTGAAGAAATCTAAAAAACCGATCAAATCGCATCTTCTTGACCAGACGCTAGTTGCTGGATTGGGTAATATCTATGTGGATGAGGTTCTCTGGAGAGCAAAAGTTCATCCTTCTAGAACCTCTAATAGTTTAACAGCACAAGAAGCTAGAAAAGTCCATGATGAAACGATCAATGTTTTAGGTCAGGCGGTTGAAAAGGGGGGGTCAACAATTCGAACTTATACCAATGCATTTGGAGAAGATGGCACCATGCAGGAATTCCATCAAGTATACGACAAGGCAGGTCAAGCTTGTTCGCGTTGTGGAACCAGCATCGAAAAAATTCAACTAGGTGGTCGTGGAACTCACTTTTGTCCAAACTGTCAAAGGAGAAAGTGATGGGAAAAATAATCGGAATTACTGGTGGTATTGCGTCAGGGAAGTCCACTGTCACAGAATTTTTAAGACAAAAAGGGTTTCAAGTTGTAGATGCGGATGCAGTCGTCCACCAACTACAAAAACCTGATGGACGACTCTATCAGGTTTTAGTGGATCATTTTGGGGAAAAGATCCTTCTTGAAAATGGTGAACTGAATCGTCCCTTGCTTGCGAGCCTTATTTTTTCAAATCCTGAAGAGCAAGAATGGTCCAAGGAAACTCAAGGAGAGCTTATCCGTGAAGAGTTGGGCTTTGTGAGAGATAAGTTAGCTCAGACTGAGGACCTATTTTTCATGGATATTCCCCTGCTCTTTGAACAGGAATATGCTTCTTGGTTTGATGAAACTTGGCTAGTTTATGTAAGTCGAGATACCCAGCTGGATCGCTTAATGAAAAGAGATTATCTGACTATAGCGGACGCACAAGCCCGTCTGGCCTCCCAGTGGCCCTTAGAAGAAAAGAAAAGATTGGCTAGTCATATTTTAGACAATAATGGGAGTCGAGAGCAACTGTTGAGTCAAGTGGCCAGCCTACTTCAAGGAGGCGATACTCTTGAAAGAGATTAGTTGGAAGGACAACCTTCGTATTGCCTGGTTAGGATCTTTCTTGACAGGTGCCTGTATTTCTTTGGTGGTTCCTTTTATGCCAATCTTTGTTGAGCAATTAGGGGTTGAACCAAGTCAAGTTACCTTTTATTCAGGTTTAGCTATCTCAGTTTCGGCTATTTCTGCAGCCTGTGTTTCACCTCTTTGGGGGATTCTGGCGGACAGATATGGTCGCAAACCTATGATGATACGAGCAGGGCTTGCCATGACAATTACAATGGGTGGTTTAGCTTTTGTTCCCAATGTTTATTGGCTCTTAGCCTTGCGATTATTAAATGGTGTTTTCACTGGATTTGTCCCCAATGCGACAGCCTTGATTGCCAGTCAAGTTCCCAAGGATAAGTCAGGCTATGCTTTAGGAACTCTTTCATCTGGTGTCGTAGCAGGGACTCTTACAGGCCCTTTTGTTGGTGGAATGATTGCAGAAGTCTTTGGGATTCGCAATGTTTTCTTGATGGTAGGTGGTTTTTTATTTCTGGCTGCTATCTTAACTATTTTTTTTATCAAGGAAGACTTTCAACCAGTTCCGAAAGAAAAAGCACTCCCTACCAAAGAGCTCTTTACTTCTGTTAAGTATCCATATCTCTTGTTTAATTTATTTGCAACAAGTTTTGTCATTCAAGTTGCTGCACAATCAGTCGGTCCCATTCTTGCTCTCTATATCCGTGACGTAGGTCAGAAGGAAAATCTCCTCTTTGTATCTGGCTTAATAGTTTCCAGTATGGGCTTATCAAGTATGATGAGTTCAGGTGTGATGGGGCGTTTGGGAGATAAAGTTGGTAATCATCGTTTATTAATTGTAGCGCAAGCTTATTCAGCTCTCATTTATCTTTTGTGCGCCAATGCATCCACACCTCTAGAATTAGGGATTTATCGCTTTCTCTTTGGTTTAGGAACAGGAGCTCTTGTTCCAGGGATCAATGCTCTCCTTAGCAGGATGACTCCCAAAGCAGGTATTTCAAGAGTATTTGCCTTTAATCAAGTCTTCTTTTATTTAGGAGGAGTGATTGGCCCCTTGGCAGGCTCAGTAGTCGCGGAACAATTCGGCTACCATTCAGTATTTTATGCAACAGCTGCCTGTGTAGCTCTCAGTTGTTTATTTAATCTTATCCAATTTAGAACATTATTAAAAGTGAAGGAAATCTAGTGCGAGTAAAAATCAATCTCAAATGCTCCTCTTGTGGTAGCATCAATTATCTAACCAGTAAGAACTCCAAAACCCATCCAGACAAGATAGAGGTCTTAAAGTATTGCCCAAAAGAAAGAAAAGTGACTCTACATCTTGAATCTAAGTAGAAATTATGGTAGAATAATAGGGATTTTAAGGAGTTTGATATGTATAACCTATTATTAACCATTTTATTAGTATTATCTGTTGTGATTGTGATTGCGATTTTCATGCAACCAACTAAAAACCAATCTAGCAATGTATTTGATGCCAGTGCAGGTGATTTGTTTGAGCGTAGCAAAGCGCGCGGTTTTGAAGCTGTGATGCAACGTTTGACAGGAATCTTAGTCTTTTTCTGGCTAGCCATTGCCTTAGCATTGACGGTATTATCAAGTAGATAAGAAAATAATGGGCAGGACTGGGTCTTTGCCTATTTTTGTTTTTAAAAGTGGTCACACCTAAGTTATAGTTCAAAATGAAAATAAAAAATCTAGAAAGAAAACATGAAAGATAAAATAAAAGAATATTTACAAGAGAAGGGGCGAGTCACAGTCAATGACCTAGCTCAAGCTCTCGGAAAGGATGGTTCTAAAGACTTCCGTGAGTTAATCAAAACTCTTTCCTTGATGGAACGTAAGCACCAGATTCGCTTTGAAGAAGATGGTAGTTTAACCCTAGAACAGAAGAAAAAACATGAGATTACCCTGAAAGGAATTTTCCATGCTCATAAAAATGGGTTCGGTTTTGTAAGTCTTGAAGGCGAAGAAGACGATCTTTTTGTTGGAAAAAGTGATGTTAACTATGCCATTGATGGCGATACTGTTGAAATTGTCATTAAGAAAGTTGCCGACCGACAGAAAGGAACAGCTGCAGAAGCTAAGATTATTGATATCTTAGAACACAGTTTGACGACGGTTGTTGGTCAAATCGTTCTTGATGAGGAAAAACCTAAGTATGCGGGCTATATCCGTTCAAAAAATCAAAAAATTAGTCAACCGATCTACGTTAAGAAGCCAGCTATTCAATTAGACGGTACAGAAGTTCTCAAGGTCTTTATCGATAAGTACCCAAGTAAGAAACACGATTTCTTTGTCGCTAGTGTGCTAGATGTTGTTGGACATTCTACAGATGCAGGGATTGATGTCCTCGAGGTCTTGGAGTCCATGGACATTGTATCTGAGTTTCCAGAAGCTGTTCTTAAAGAAGCAGAAAAGGTTCCTGATGCGCCATCTGAGAAGGATCTGGAAGGTCGTCTGGACTTAAGAGATGAAATTACCTTTACCATTGATGGAGCTGATGCAAAGGACTTGGATGATGCTGTTCATATCAAACCATTGAAAAATGGAAATATCGAACTAGGTGTTCATATCGCGGATGTTTCATATTATGTAACGGAAGGTTCTGCTCTTGACAAGGAAGCTCTCAATCGTGCGACCTCTGTCTATGTGACAGACCGTGTAGTTCCAATGCTACCAGAACGCCTTTCAAATGGTATTTGTTCCCTCAACCCTCAAGTGGACCGCTTGACCCAGTCTGCTATTATGGAGATTGATAAACATGGTCGTGTTCGTAATTACACAATTACTCAGACTGTTATCAAGACAAGTTTCCGTATGACTTATAGTGATGTCAATGACATCCTAGCAGGTGATGAGGAGAAGAGACAAGACTATAAGAAAATCGTTCCTAGTATCGAACTTATGGCCAAGCTCCATGAGACTTTGGAAAGTATGCGAATTAAGCGTGGTGCTTTAAATTTTGATACCAATGAAGCTAAGATTTTAGTAGATAAAAAAGGGAAGCCAGTTGATATTGTTCTTCGTCATCGTGGGACTGCAGAACGTATGATTGAGTCCTTTATGCTGATTGCCAATGAAACAGTTGCCGAGCACTTTAGTAAGCTGGACCTACCTTTTATCTATCGTATCCACGAGGAACCTAAAGCTGAAAAAGTTCAGAAATTTATTGATTACGCTTCAAGTTTTGGATTACGAATCTATGGAACTGCCAGTGAGATAAGTCAGGAAGCCCTCCAAGATATCATGAGTGCTGTTGAAGGAGAGCCATATGCGGATGTATTGTCCATGATGCTTCTGCGTTCGATGCAGCAGGCTCGTTATTCTGAGCATAATCACGGTCACTATGGATTAGCTGCAGACTACTACACTCACTTTACCAGCCCAATTCGTCGTTATCCTGACCTCTTGGTTCACCGGATGATTCGTGACTATGGACGTTCTAAGGATGTAGCAGATCATTTTGAACAGGTTATTCCTGAGATTGCCACCCAGTCTTCCAACCGTGAGCGCCGTGCTATCGAAGCAGAGCGTGAAGTCGAAGCCATGAAAAAAGCTGAATACATGGAAGAGTACGTTGGTGAAGAGTATGATGCAGTTGTTTCAAGTATTGTTAAATTTGGTCTTTTTGTTGAATTGCCAAATACAGTTGAAGGCTTAATTCACATTACAAATCTGCCTGAGTTTTATCATTTTAACGAACGTGATTTAACCCTTCGTGGGGAGAAATCAGGTATTACCTTACGTGTAGGTCAGCAGATTCGCATTCGCGTTGAAAGAGCGGATAAGATGACTGGTGAGATCGATTTTTCCTTTATTCCAAGTGAATTTGATGTGATTGAAAAAGGTCTGAAAGGCTCTGGTCGTAAGGATAGAGGTCGTCGTTCAGATAAGAAAGAAGACAAGAGAAAAGCTAGTCGCTCAAGTGATAAGCGCAAGCATTCTCCAAAAGATAAAAAGAAAAAGAGCAAGAAACCTTTTTATAAGGAAGTAGCAAAGAAAGGAGCTAAGCATGGCAAAGGGCGAGGGAAAGGTCGTCGCGCAAAATAAAAAAGCGCACCACGACTATACAATCGTAGATACGCTAGAAGCAGGAATGGTCCTGACAGGAACTGAAATTAAGAGTGTTCGAGCAGCCCGCATCAATCTGAAAGATGGGTTTGCCCAAGTGAAAAATGGGGAAGTTTGGCTGAGCAATGTGCATATCGCTCCTTATGAAGAGGGCAATATCTGGAACCAGGAGCCAGAACGTCGTCGTAAACTTCTCCTTCATAAAAAACAAATCCAGAAATTAGAGCAAGAAACAAAAGGGACGGGGATGACCTTGGTTCCTCTTAAAGTTTATATCAAAGATGGCTATGCTAAGTTACTCTTAGGACTTGCTAAAGGGAAGCACGATTACGATAAACGTGAGTCTATCAAACGTCGTGAGCAAGATCGTGATATTGCGCGTGTTATGAAAGCTGTTAACTACCGATAGAAAGAGTGAAGAATATGGAAAAACTAGTTGCCTACAAACGCATGCCTGTCTGGAATAAAGACACCATGCCAGAGGCTGTTCAAAGAAAACACAATACTAAGGTCGGAACCTGGGGCAAGATTACCGTATTAAAAGGGACTCTTAAGTTTATTGAGTTGACTGAAGACGGGGAAGTTTTAGCCGAGCACTTTTTTGAAGCAGGTGCTGACAATCCCATGGCTCAGCCCCAAGCCTGGCACCGTGTAGAAGCTGCTACAGATGATGTGGAATGGTACTTGGAATTTTATTGTAAACCTGAGGATTACTTCCCTAAGAAATACAATAGCAATCTAGTTCACTCGGAAGTTTTAGAAGCTATGCAGACGGTCAAACCATGTAAGGCACTCGATCTGGGATGTGGTCAGGGTAGGAATGCACTCTTTCTCGCTCAACATGGCTTTGATGTTACAGCAGTTGACCAAAATGAGCTTTCTCTTGAAATCTTGCAAAGCATTGTGGAGCAAGAAGATATAGAAATGCCTGTCGGTATCTACGATATCAATACAGCTAGCATTGGACAAAATTACGATTTTATCGTATCAACGGTTGTTCTCATGTTTTTACAAGCAAATCGCATTCTAGCTATTATCCGAAACATGCAAGAACAAACCTCAATTGGAGGTTACAATTTGATTGTGTGTGCTATGGATACAGAGGATTTTCCTTGCTCAGTGAACTTCCCATTTACCTTTAAAGAGGGTGAGTTGGCAAATTACTACAAGGACTGGGAATTGATCAAGTACAATGAAAATCCTGGCCATCTCCACCGTCGCGATGAAAATGGTAATCGTATCCAACTACGCTTTGCAACAATGTTGGCTAAAAAGGTAAAATAAGCGTATATGAAGGTAGGGAAAAAAGAAGGGAAATCAAATAGAAAAATTGCTTCTTTACTTGGAAAAGCTCCTCAAACTGTCCACACTGAAATCAAACATGAGATAGTCCTATTGATTTTAAATAAAAGCGCTGAGTCGGTCAATCAAGCTCTAAAACTCATCTAAAAACAGCAGCAAACTCTTTTCATCACGGCAGATTATGGAACAGAATTCAACCGCTTGTCTGATGTGTTTTCTAAGGAGCACATCTATTTTGCACACCCCTATGCCTCTTTGGAAAGGGGAACTAACGAGAATCAAAACAGACTCATTCGTAGATGGTTACCTAAGGGAACTAAGAAAACGACTTATAAAAAAGTAGCTTGGATAGAAAATTGAATTAGCAATTATCCTAAAAATGCTTGGACTACAACTTGCCTAGAGAAGACTTCTTGCTAGCTATCTTGAACTGAACAATTTGATTTGTTCATAATTTGCTGACGAAAAATAAAAACGTTTGACAAAATGGTTGTATTGGTTGTAAAATATGAATGATGCGAGAAGTTTTTTAAAAAATATACGGAACTTTAATATCGATATAAAGGAGATAAATATGAAAGAAAAATTAAATGCAGATGAACGTAGAAGAAGGTTTAGTCTCAGAAAAGTTTCAGGTATTGGGGCAGTGTCTGCAGTTATTGGGATTATTGGCTTTTCTTCACTTCCTCTTGAAACAGTTGCAGCTACTGAAACAGATATTACAGTAAACTATAAATATGCCACTATGGATGAACTGACAGAAATAGAGAAAAAACTCATTGTAAACGAGTTACCAAAGAATCTTGTTGATGGCTCAGATTTGTTTGTTATCTATCGCAAGGATACTACAAATAATATTTTACCAGATACTGGAAGTAACGTATTGCCCTTGGCTTCTATTATTGGAACAGGTCTATTGTTAGTTGCTTATATCATAAAGAAAACAGGTAACTCAGATAAGAAGATTGTCAAGAGTATTTTGTCAATCTCTTTGGTTGGAGGGGCTTTGACGGTAACAACTGTATCTGCTTTGACTGTTGCTACTTTGTCTAACTATAACCATACCGAAATGATAACAGTAGGTACAACTCTCCCAGATGGTAAAGTGAATATTTCTGGTTATCAGTTTGTAGGTTACATTGATGGTAAAGATCTAGTTGTGAATCCAACTACACCTGCAACTTCACTTCCAGCAGATGAAAATAAAATTCAGGATACTATTGTTCCGACGGATAATCCTAAGAAAGATACTATTGATGATAGTAGTAGTGGTAAAGTGGAGCCTATTAAACCAATAACGCCACCAAAAGAAGATGAACCAGTTAAGCCTGTAGAACCTAAAGTTATTGATAAAATTATCAAAGTGGATGATTCTGGGAAAACTTTAGAAGATGTCACTGGTTATACAAAAGTTAGCACGAGTCAACCTGTTGAAACACGAGAAGTTCAGAATGGTCAGCCAGTTATAATTCGAACTGTAACTGAAGTTTACAAGAAAGATACTGTATACGAAGAAAAAATAACTGCTGACATTCTTAAGGGAACAAATGTTGTCATCCCATCTACATTAGTGGAAATATTGTCTGAGGAAGTTATTGAGGAGGAGACTCCAGCTTCAGCTACTCCAACTACTGTCACTCCAACTGTTGAAAGTCCTACAGAAACTAAAAACGATACGGGTACAGCACCTTCGACGGAATCATTAGTAGGTGAGAATCAAAAAGAAGAGGTTCCAGCTCCAGTTAAGGCTTCAACATCTAGCTTGAATACTATTTCAGAGACAACAATAGTTAAAGCTAAAAAGATTATTCGTACCATACGCTCTACTGAAGACATTCCATTCAAGGTGATTATCAAAGAGGATAGCTCTTTAGCTGAAGGTGAGACTAAGGTAGAAACAGAAGGAAAACCTGGGAAAAAAATTTCTACTCGAAAGATTACTCTAACGGATGATGTAGAAATTTCAAGGGAAACAATCTCAGAAACAAGAGAGGAGCCTCAAAATAAAGTTGTTCTAATCGGAACGAAGAAAACAGCAACGCAATCTACTGCGCATGAAGTCGTTCCAAAAGCAAGCTTAGATGTAACGCATGCCACTGAAACCAAAGAAATAACACCGAAAACTACTTTTTCAGCTGACTATACAGTCGAGGTTACTGAATCTGAAAATAAAACAGTCGTCACTGACCGTGAAAAAGTTCGTGAGTTGGTAAAAAATAGAACACCGTTTCTAAATCTTGCTTCACCAGATGGAGAAAAGTTGATTCAGATCAAGACGATTGAAGTCTATGATAATACAATGCTTGAAGGTCAGCGACAATTACGAGATATTCAAGCTAGTTATGTGACGGTAAATGTTAAGAAAAAAAGGGTTCTAAGTAACAAAGAACAACAAACGGAATTAGTAATTAGCAAAGATATACCATTAATTACTAAAGTTTATCATATAGGTGCCCCCAAAAATGGGTTGTCAAGGAAAGATGTAGTTATTTCAGGACACGCATACGATAGTAACAATAATGCACTTGAAGAAAGATCTATATCGGTTTATAAAGATAATAAACTAATTACTGAAGTTAATACTGATTTTGATGGCTATATGTTTGCTCATTTAATCTCTAATCAATCTTATACTTTAAAATCTAATAACTTCGAAGCTAAAGTCACTGCTCTACCTTATGGTGATCCGATAATTGAAAATATAAAGGGTCGTTTTGAATTAGGAAGAAAATATTCAGATGATATTGTGGACTATCATCTAAAAAGTAAGGTAATTTACGTTAATGAGGGTCGATATCAGAGCGAAAGTGACGATGGGAAAAAATTAGTATTGTCTAAAGAAATTGATGCCAGAGTAGGTGATATTCTTGTGGTCCCACCATCTAAGATTTATGAAACTTCAAAAGCTATCAAAATCAAATCAATTAGCACTATTAATAATCAATCAGTTATCGAATATAGTGTTCCATCATTGTACGAGGTTGTACAAAATATCAATACAAAAGCTTGGTCATCTAATATTAGTAGTGCTACTTTTATTCCAGCTAAAGGAGTCACTGTAAAAAAAGAATCAAATACAGATACAAGTCTATTTAGAAGTGTCTCTTTTGAAGGATCTTTTTCATCATCAGTCTCATTGACTGGTAAGAGAAATGATGATAAAAGCATCAAAGGAATGCTATCATTTAATATTGAAGGTAAGGTTTGGTCAGATTCTGTTGATTTAAATTTCTTGGCTCCTAAACTAGATTTTATGAATTTGGATATCAATGAAGAATTCAAATTTACCACAGAAGGTTCTTTAGAATTTAGTACATCAAAAGATATAAAAAGTCTAGAGATTCCGTTAGGAGAATTGATTTTACCTACACCGATTACGGGAGCGACTGTACATATCCCTATAAGTCTTAAAACAACTGTTGAAGGGAGTTTAAGTATTTCAGTATCAAGCACATATTCAATTCAAAATTCAATCAAATTAAAAAATTGGGTGCCCGAATTTAAACGTACTGTAAATCATACAATGAACGTGGGAGAAGTAAAAGCCAAAGCTACAGTCCAAAGTGGTCCAGAAATAAAAGTAAAACCCAAAATATTTGGAATAGATACAGTTTCTATTTCTGCTAATGCAGGGTTAGGAATAGAATCTTCGTATTCGAATACAAGCCATTCAGTTGAGAATAAAACAGAGAATAAGAAAAATCTAATTACTGGAAAAAATGATAAACTTATTACATCAACTATTTCCATAAATGATAAAAAAATTTCCATCGAAGAGTTTGGTTATCTAACCTTAAAGGCTGAATTAGAAATTTTGAAGCAAGCTAAAACTCTGGGATTCAATCTCGAAGGATTCAAGGAATTAAATTATGAATTAACCGTATTTGATGGTAAATTAATACATAAAAAATATGAGCTTGATTTAGGAAATGATGTTAAGGTTGAACTAGTTCGCAATCCAGAAGTATTATTTGAAAAATTAACTAAACCATTCATCTTTACTAGTGGTGCAGGAGGGTGGTACACAGAAATGTCTATTTCCAAAGATGGTAGTGTCAAAGGAACTTTCCTTGATATGAATCGTGGAATTACTGGTTCAAATCATCCAAATGGTCAAATGTATCTTTCTAAATTTACAGGTAAATTTAAAAATCTAGTTAAAGTTAATGACTATGAATACAAGATGACTTTAACTGATTTGGATTATCCTAAGGCGAGAGAAACAAAGATTGTTAATGGTGTGAAAATTGATACAACTGAACCTTATGGAATAGCAGATGGGAAATCCCCAGGAAAAGAGTTTATTCTTTATTTGCCAGGTCGTCCAGTTAAAGATTTACCAAAAGAAGTTGGTGACTGGATTTATGATTTCAAAAAACGAATGCCGGAGAAGTTAACAAGAGCGGTAATTTTTAATAAAGATAAAGGATGGGCATTTGAAGAAAGTGATTATCCGATAAGTAAAGTGCCTGTTGATGATGAACTTGCTATTAAAGAAATTATTGACAATGGTTACGCTTATCAATTTTCTAAACTGGTAAAATCTAAACCTGTTATGAACGCTTATGCTTTGTATGTGCGTCAGTTTAATCCAGGTGAACTAATAGATTATTACAATACCTATAAAGGTGATAAAACATATCAACTGGAAGATGTTATTAAGGCTTTATTACCCACGCCTGCTAAAAAACTAAGTGTACCTTTGAAGGATTATACTGAGGAACAATGGCGTAAATTAGCTAATGATAAAAAATCTTGGGTAGAATGGTTTTATTCACAAGCAGATAAAGCCTTCTATGAAGTTGCTACAAATGGGAGAGGAGGATATGCCTCTCCGTTGCACATTGAACCAAGTAACAAATGGGTAGTGTCTGATAATGGTATTGAAGTAAAAACTTATCTTAATGATGGGGTTGCTACACCTTATCAGAAATACCTATTAAAGAAAAATAATAAGAAGTATGATGGTGGAATAAATAAAACTCCATACTATATCTCTAGGGTTACCAGATTATAAGTCTCTTTTCTACCCTTTGTCAAGTCTATCAAGGCTTTAAAAAATAATGAGATAAGAGAGTGGAACAGAAATCGGTAATTCGTTAGAATTCGATTTCGTCGTCCCACCTCCGCACAGTTGAGTAGGGCTGTAAAAGCTGATGAAATCAGCGAAGTAGAGCCCACTCAACCACTGCGTCTTGAACTACACTCCAAAGACAATTGAGAGGCTAGGACTTTTGTCCCAGCCTCTTATTTTGATGCTTGTTTGAATATAAAAAATTTCATATTTTACGAATAGATGATATAGAAGGATTGACAGATATACGCATTATGAGTATAATTTAGCTAGAGAGGTGACTATAAATGCCCATTACAGGTAAGGAAATGGTAAAATTAGCTCTTGCAAATGGATGGATTGAAGTTCGTAAGAGGGGGAGTCATCATCATTTTAAGAAAGAAGGAGTTCCCTATCTTGTCACTATTCCAGTCCATGGTAATGATGATCTGGGAAGAGGTTTAGAGAGAAAGATATTAAAGGATTTGGGCCTGTAGTAGATTTGGAACAATGGAGGTGTGTTATGCTAAAGTCTTATCCAGCTATTTTTCATAGAGAAGGCACTGGATATTGGGTTGAATTTCCCGAATTTGGAGGCGGGACTGAGGGAGCAACGATTGAACTTGCCATGAAAAATGCTCATGAAATGCTCGAAAGTGTCTTAGCTTCTTATATTGACGAGGGACTAGCCCTACCTAAACCCAGTGATATTTCTCAGTTGAAAGCTCCTGATGGTTTTGTAACTTTGATTCAAGTAAATCCACTACCTTTTGTAAAAAATAATAAGGCGATTCGGAAGAATGTTACAGTTCCAGAGTGGTTGGTCAGATTAGCAGATCGTGAAAAGGTGAACTATTCTGAAGTGTTGACGCAAGCTTTAGAAAGTCGCTTGCAGCTGTAAGCTCATAAAATGATGAAGGCTGGTTTGCTCAGCCTTTTTCTTATCCTTTTCGAATAAAGTAGAAAAGGGGGTACAAATGTTTTTAGCCAGAGATGAAAAAGGAGGCCTAGTTAATGCCTTAGAGGATAAATTAGTTAAACAAAGCTATACTTGTCCAGCTTGTGGAGGTTTAGTTCGATTAAGAAAAGGGAAGAACTTACGGACACGGACGCATTTTGCCCATGTTTCTCTCAACCAGTGCGACTTTTATTATGAAAATGAGAGTCGAGAGCATCTGGAAAATAAGGTTGCCCTTTTTAATTGGGCGCTGAAGAATGATAAGGCCGAGCTTGAATGTCCCATTCCCCAGCTAAAACAAATTGCAGATATTTCAGTCAATAAACAGCTTGCCTTAGAAGTTCAGTGTAGTCCTATTTCTCGCCAGCTTTTGGAGGAGAGAAGCCTGGGTTATCGAAAAAATGGTTACCAAGTACTTTGGCTAGTCGGTCAAAAACTTTGGTTGAAGGAACGATTGACTCAACTCCAAAGAGATCTACTTTCCTTCAGTCAAAATATGGGCTTTCATCTGTGGGAATTAGATCAGCAAAGGGGCATGCTACGCTTGAAATATATGATCCATCAAGATTTAAAGGGGAATCTTTATTATCAAATAAGGGAATTTCCATATGGGCAAGGGAATCTCATAGAGATTTTACGGCTTCCCTATCAGAAGCAAAGAATCGCAAGTATGGATGTATCACAAGATGAAACGATTTGCGACTACATTCGCCAACAACTCTACTATAAAAATCCTTATTGGATGAGAAAGCAGGGAGAGGCTTATGCACAGGGGAAGAATCTACTAAATTTAGATGTTCAAGACTGGTATCCCCAAGTAAGGCCTATAGAAAAAGGGCAATTTTGCCAAATAAATGTAGATTTGCAGGGTTATTACGACAATTTTCAGGCCTATTATCAACAAAATCCAAAAACTAACACACAAAAGCTCTATCCCCCAGCTTTTTATCAGCAATATTTCTTAAAAAATGTGGTAAAATAGAAAGGATGGAGGAATCTTATGGTATTACAACGCAATGAAATAAATGAAAAAGACAAATGGGATCTATCAACGATCTTTGCTACTGATCAGGCTTGGGAAGAAGACCTCAACCAACTGTCAGAGGAAGTAGAAACAGTTGACCGATATGCAGGCCATCTTTTAGACAGCGCTCAGACTTTGCTTGAAATTACTGAACGTTCTCTAGGGTTAGAACGCCAGTTGGAGAAGCTTTATGTCTATGCGCATATGAAAAATGACCAAGACACGCGCGAAGCTAAATACCAAGAATACTATGCTAAAGCGATGACACTCTATAGCCAACTGGATCAAGCACTTTCTTTCTACGAGCCAGAATTTATGGAGATTACTGAGGAACAAATGACTGCTTTCTTGGCGGCTGAACCTAAACTTGAGCTTTATAAACACTTTTTTGACCAGCTCTTACAAAAGAAAGATCATGTTCTTTCACAGCGTGAAGAAGAATTGCTTGCAGGAGCTAGTGAAATCTTTGGGTCTGCAAGTGAAACCTTTGCTATCCTAGATAATGCTGACCTTACTTTCCCTTACGTTTTGGATGACGAAGATAATGAAGTGCAGCTCTCTCACGGAACCTACACACGTTTGATGGAATCAAAAAATCGTGAGGTGCGTCGTTGTGCCTATGAAGCACTTTATGCAACTTACGAGCAGTTCCAGCACACCTATGCTAAGACTCTACAGACCAATGTCAAAGTCCAAAATTACCGTGCTAAAGTTCGCAATTACGAGAGTGCTCGTCAGGCTGCTCTTGCGGCTAACTTTGTACCAGAGAGTGTCTATGACAATCTAGTGTCAGCAGTTCGCAAACACTTGCCACTCTTGCATCGTTATCTTGCACTACGTTCAAAAATCTTAGGTATTTCAGACCTCAAGATGTATGATGTCTATACTCCATTGTCTTCAGTAGAATACAGCTTCACTTACGAGGAAGCCTTGAAGAAGGCAGAAGAAGCTTTGGCAGTTTTGGGTGATGATTACTTGAGTCGTGTTAAACGTGCCTTTAGTGAACGTTGGATTGATGTCTATGAAAACCAAGGCAAGCGTTCAGGTGCTTATTCAGGTGGATCATACGATACAAATGCCTTCATGCTTCTTAACTGGCAGGACAATCTAGATAATCTCTTTACTCTTGTCCATGAAACTGGACACAGTATGCACTCTAGCTATACTCGTGAAACCCAGCCTTATGTTTACGGAGATTATTCTATTTTCTTAGCAGAAATTGCTTCAACTACTAATGAAAACATCCTGACTGAGAAATTATTGCAAGAAGTTCAAGATGATGCAACACGCTTTGCAATCTTAAACAACTTCCTAGATGGTTTCCGTGGTACAGTCTTCCGTCAAACTCAGTTTGCTGAATTTGAGCATGCCATCCACCAAGCTGACCAAAATGGTGAAGTCTTGACTAGTGAATTCTTAAATGAGCTTTATGCCGACTTGAATGAAGCTTACTATGGTTTGAGTAAAGAAGACAATCCTGAAATTCAATATGAATGGGCCCGTATTCCACATTTCTACTACAACTACTATGTGTATCAATATTCAACAGGCTTTGCAGCAGCTTCAGCCTTGGCTGAAAAGATTGTACATGGTAGCCAAGAAGATCGTGATCGCTATATCGATTACCTCAAAGCAGGGAAGTCAGACTATCCACTTAATGTCATGAGAAAAGCAGGCGTTGATATGGAGAAGGAAGACTACCTCAACGATGCCTTTGCTGTCTTTGAACGTCGTTTAGATGAGTTTGAAGCTCTTGTTGAAAAATTAGGATTGGCATAAGGCAGATGGTAAAGTCTTATAGCAAAAATGCCAATCACAATATGCGTCGTCCTGTTGTCAAGCATGAGATTGTTGAGTTTATGCGCCACAGACAAAAGCAGGTGACTGGCTCACTCAAGGAATTAGAGAAGTTCGCTCGCAAGGAAAATATTCCCATCATTCCTCATGAAACGGTTGCTTATTTCCGCTTTCTCATGGAAACCATGCAACCGAAAAACATCTTGGAGATTGGTACAGCAATTGGCTTTTCTGCTCTCCTAATGGCAGAGCATTCACCGGAGTCAAAGATTACAACAATTGATCGTAATCCAGAGATGATTGGTTTTGCCAAGGAGAATTTTGCTCGCTTTGATAGTCGCAAGCAGATTACCCTTTTAGAAGGCGATGCTGTCGATGTCCTTTCGACCTTAACGGAGTCCTACGACTTTGTATTTATGGATTCTGCTAAATCCAAGTACATCATTTTTCTACCAGAAATCCTCAAACGTTTGGAAGTTGGAGGAGTGGTAGTCTTGGATGATATATTCCAGGGTGGGGATGTGGCTAAGGATATCATGGAAGTTCGTCGAGGACAAAGAACCATCTATCGTGGCTTGCAACGACTCTTTGATGCGACTTTGGACAATCCAGGATTAACCGCTACTTTGGTTCCTCTTGGAGACGGAATTCTCATGCTGAGAAAAAATGTGGAAAATGTAAGTTTACCTGAAATGGAATAATTTCAAAAAATCGTATAATCCTTCTGTATCAAAAACAGGAGGATTTTTATGTTTCAAACCACCATCAATATAGGCTATGCTCGCGTTTCTACTCAAAAGCAAGATTTGGGCTTGGAGGTGCAAATCGAGGCTCTTAAGCACTGCGACCAGCTCTTTATCGAACGTGAATCTGGTTCAAACAATGCACGCCCAGAACTCGAAAAAGCCTTAAAATTGGCTTGTGATCTTTCAAAGGAAGGCAAGCAGGTCACTTTTACTATCTATAAGTTAGATCGCCTGACTCGCTCTATGTTCAAATTGTTAGAACTGATTGAACAATTCAATGCTTCGGCTATTCAGCTAGTCAGTTTGCATGAAAAACTGGAAACTGACTCGCTCATTGGTAGGTTACTTTGCGTCATTTTAGGTTTTGTGGCAGAAAGTGAACTGGAAAATCTGCGATTTCGTACCCGTGAAGGACTTCGTAAAGCTAAGGAAAATGGTGTCAAACTAGGTGCCAAGCGAATGTCAAGAGATAAGGAAGAGAGAATTATTGAGCAGTATTTGGCAAGGGAATCAAGCATCAGAACAATAGCAAAAACAGAACGAATTTCGACCTCCACCATCTATAAAGTCTTGGAACGAAACAAGGTGGCCAACAATCGCAAAAAAGTTTCGCAAATTTCTTGCTAAAAACAAGATAAAATGCTACAATGAAGGCGTAAATATGTTTCGATTAACGACCGTTTGGCGAAACATTCAAAATAACAATGTGAATATTTCAGAAAATACGAATTTAACAAGGTTTTTAGCCTGTGTTGGATTGGTATTTTTTTGTTTTTTAAGTGTATCGTTTAACGGTCCTTAGGCGATACACCAAAACCCTTGTCGCTCAAGTGCTTGAGGTGTATTTTTCGAGACACTAAAATCAAAAAAATTAGGATTTTGTAGTATTTACACACATTCAAAAGTAATCTACATTCCTAAGGAGGAAATTATGAAAACAAATAAACTTGTTAAACTCGGTATCGCAACCTTTGCGGTTGCGGTGTTGGGTGTAGTGCCAGCTTTTACAGCTCAGGCAGACACAAATGTAGCAGAACAGCCAAATACAGTTTCTAAACCAGCTGAAACGTCTCAACCAGAGGTTAAGCTATCTGAAGAAATTAATTCTGAACATGAGACAGAAACAAATCCAGCAGAGTCTCAACCATCTGATACTCCTGAGGGACATGCGAACTCAAATGAAGTAGAAACTTCAAGTGAAGAAGAGATTGGGAGTAATACCTGGTTTAATAATTATGAGAATAGGGTTAAGGAAGTTCGTATTGGATATAGATTCCGTATATTTACTCACCGTGGTGGTTGGACATGGCATTATGCTCCGACTGATGAGGTCCGTGACTATAGAAGTTCTGAAAAATATCCAAGCACGACTATTAAGTTGCATCCTGGAGAAAGCTACACCTTGCCAGCTCCCCCTACTATTGCAGGTTATGTTTTCGAAAGAATGGACATTTCAGGAATGAATCCAGGAGATACAATAAACTATGATAACGCACCTACTGAAACAGGTTCATCTAGTCATGGTTATCATATTTCCTATCTTTACCGTAAAGCAACCGAACATTCAATTGATCAAAAAATTGACCCAATTTTAATAGGTGCACAAGTTGGTGAAGATGGTTATAGTGAATTGGATGATAAATTCCCAGAAAAATATATTGAGCTACTTGCTGGAGAAAGCTATACATTCCCGAATGTAGAAATAGATGGCTACCGTCTTAAAAAGATTATTAATACCGGACCAGATGGAAATGAACTTTCTTATAAGGTTGGAGATGTGATTCATTATAGAAATAATGCTGGTGATGACCTAGACCGTGGACCGTATTTTAGTTATGTATATGAAAAAGTCCAGTCAGGTAGTTCTAATAAAAGTGATCCTAAATCTATTGAAAATCCAGGTGATCAACCACAACCTGCTAATCCAGAGAAACCAGCAGAGAAGCCAGAAACTAAACCTTCAGAGACACCAAAACCAGAAGTTAAGCCGGAAACTAAACCTTCTGATACTTCAAAACCAGAAGAAAAACCTGAAACTAAACCTTCTGATACTTCAAAACCAGAAGTTAAGCCGGAAACTAAACCTTCTGATACTTCAAAAACAGAAGTAAAACCAGAAACTAAACCTTCAGAGACACCAAAAACAGAAGTTAAGCCGGAACCTAAGCCTTCAGAGACTCCGAAACCAGAGGTTAAGCCAGAACCTAAGCCTTCAGAGACACCAAAACCAGAAGTTAAGCAAGAACCTAAACCTTCAGAGACACCAAAACCAGAAGTTAAGCCGGAAACTAAGCCTTCAGAAACTCCGAAACCAGAAGTTAAGCCAGAGCCTAAGCCTTCAGAGACTCCGAAACCAGAAGTTAAGCCAGAACCTAAACCTTCTGATACTTCAAAACCAGAAGTTAAGCCAGGGCTTAAACCACAAACTAATTCGAATACTGCTCCAACAGCTCCTGTGAAACCTGTTGGGCAAACTTCAAACTCTAAAGCTGACAAACCTACTTCGAAAAAAGAAACTCCAGCTCTGCCAAACACGGGTGAACAAAGTTCTTCACTTTCTCTAGTAGGCCTTCTCCTAGCAAGTCTTGGTTTAGCAGGTCTGACTTACAAAGGACGTCACTAAAAAATTAACACACGATAAACAAGAACTTGAACTGTTGTTCAGGTTCTTTTTGGAATAAGAAAAACTGGAATCATTTAAAATTTAAAAAGCTAGTATTTTTAGTCTTATTTAAGTTATCTGCTTTAAAATATGGTATAATGATTGAGTCGGTCTAAAGAAATTTTCGACCGTTTTTAGAAAAAGGAGTAAACATGAAGAAAAAACTAATGGCAGGAGCCATCACCTTGTTGTCAGTAGCTACTTTGGCTGCTTGTTCCAATAGCTCTGAAGGAGCAGACTTGATCAGTATGAAGGGTGATGTGATTACAGAACATCAATTCTACGATGAAGTTAAAAATAATCCAACTGCTCAACAAGTCTTGCTTAACATGACCATTCAAAAAGTTTTTGAAAAACAATACGGTTCAGAAGTTAGTGATAAAGAAGTAGATGATGCCGTTGCAGAAGAACAAAAGAAATATGGTGATAGCTATCAAACAGTTCTAGCTCGGTCAGGTATGACTGCAGAAAGCCGTAAAGCTCAAATTCGTACAAGTAAATTAGTTGAGTATGCTGTTAAGAAAGCCGCTGAAGCTGAATTAACAGATGAAAACTACAAAAAAGCTTTTGAAGATTATACTCCAGAAGTAACGGCTCAAATAATTAAACTTGACAGTGAAGACAAGGCTAAGGAAGTTCTTGCCAAAGCAAAAGAGTCAGGTGCTGACTTTGCACAATTGGCTAAAGATAATTCAACTGACGAAAAGACAAAAGCAAATGGTGGTGAAATCACCTTTGATTCTGCCTCTACAGAATTGCCAGATGCCGTTAAGAAAGCAGCCTTTGCACTTGATGTCAATGGTGTTTCAGATGTCATCACTGCACCAGGAACACAAGCCTACACAAGTAGTTTCTACATTGTAAAACTAACTAAGAAATCAGAAAAATCTTCAAATCTAGAAGATTATAAAGAAAAACTCAAAACAATTATTTTGACTCAAAAACAAAATGATGCTACCTTTGTTCAAGGTGTTATCGGTAAAGAATTGACAGATGCCAACATCAAAGTCAAAGACCAAACTTTCCAAAATATCTTTACTCAGTACATCAAGGGTGAAGCAACTACTGACAGTAGCAGTAGTTCATCAAACTAAGATAGTAATAAATTACGGCTCTTTGTCAACTGTAGTGGGTTGATGAAAAGTTATAACCTGGAGAGGACCAACATGGTTCTCTCCTTTTTGATGTTCAAAGCAATGAGGATTCTAGTTTTAAAGTTTTCAAAGTTCCGGAAGCC